>JBFHFI010000001.1:0-46964 GCA_041583675.1 Butyrivibrio sp.
AGAAGCATAAATTCATCTCCACCATAACGTGCTACCCAATCATTCTCTCCATTAAAAGCTTCTTTATATTTATGTGCCAGTTTTTCTAAAAGACAATCCCCAACCAAATGACCATAACTGTCATTGATTCTTTTAAATCCATCAATATCTGTTATCATTAATGCAATATACTTATTTTCCTGCCTACTTTTTTCAATTGTTTTCGGTAAATAATCATCTATATACCTTCGATTATGCACCTGTGTCAAAGCATCTATATATAATTTATCATCCATCTCTTGTATATATGTAGATAGCCCTTTTGCGTGGCCCTCTTCTTTGGAAAAAAGCAGTTCTTGATCCGACATTTTTCTAATCATTTCCAAGATATAAGTTTTTTTCTTCCACCGAATCGGATATGCTTGTATTATAAAGGTGATATTACCTTTTATTTCTATTTTCATTGTTGGCTTTCCAGTATTCGTAACATATTGAACAATACAATTATTACATTCTCTTCCTCGTTCCCAAAAATCATAACAAGTTGAAGATATTAGTTCTTCTGTTCCAGAAGAGTTTTCAGATATTGTATATGCTTTATGATCTTTTATATTAACCAAACGTAGTATTTCATACATCTCAGGAAATATTGAAAACCTTTCTTGTACCTCCAATAATAACTCTTTCATATTCCCCCCTTGTACCCCAAAGTGCCTAAATTACAATTCCGTCCATCACTCAATATCATTTTCTTATAAATTGTATATTTACTATATACTCGCTTTCTATTATAGCAAAAAAGCACAAAAACTGCGACAAGAAGTTTTTATGCTTTCTATATTTAACTTATTATATCTGTGAAAAAAGAAATACATTTATTAATATTTACAATACTAATTTTTTCATTAGTTCCATGAATACTATCTAAATCTTCATTACTTACCTGATAAGGACTAAATCGATAAATATTATGACTAACAACTTCATATTTACGAGCATCTGTACTAGCCATGACTAAATAAGGAGCAACAATTGCTTGTTCAAAATATTTATGTACATATTCTGCAATCTTTCCATAAGCTTCACAATCTGTAGGTGATACTTGTGAAGGATCATCTAATACAATTGGTTTTATTTCTACTGGTAATTTTTTCACAACTTTTTGTAAATGATCCATCAGGTCTTGCCCTGTCTCCCCTGGTAAAATCCTACAATTAATCATAGCAGTCGATGTTTGCGGCATTGCATTTGGCGCTTGACTTCCTTTCGCCATAGTAACTGCAACTGTTGTTCTAAGTAATGCACTACCACTATTGGACTTGCTAAACACTTTTATAAAAAGCGGTTGGAATAACCATAAATTTGCAAGTATGATTTTGTTAATCCCTTTCATATATGGTCCAATGCTCATTAAAAATTCCCTTGTTCCCATAATCAATCTTGGCTTAAATGGATGCGCTTCTATCCGACATAATGCCTTTGCCAAAATCCCTAAAGATGAATGTGGCGATGGCATCGAAGCATGCCCTCCATTTTGATTCACAGAAAGCTCTATATTTGCAAAACCCTTTTCCCCAATTCCAATCAAAGCAATTGGTTTATGAATTCCATCAATTACATCTTCTACAACACATCCACCTTCATCTAATACAAACTCAAATTCTAGTTTTTGTTGTTTAAAATACTCTGCAATAAAAAGTGCTCCTTGTTCTCCATTTCTTTCTTCGTCATGTCCAAAAGCATAATACGTATCTCTATCTGGTATCTTTCCTTCTGTCAATAGATTTTCCATTGCCTGTAAAGGTCCAATTACATGCACTTTCGTATCCAAGGTTCCTCTTCCCCATACGTAGCCTTCTTCTATTGCTCCACTATAGGGTGGATATTTCCAATCCTGTTCTGTTCCTTCTTCCACAGGAACAACATCCATATGCGCTGTAATTAAAATTGGCAGCTTTTTCTGAGATTCCCGTCCCTTAAAATAGTATACAAGACTATATTCATTGATAATTGTTAATTCTCCATATTCATGCACCTTAGGAAATAATTCTTTTAGTTTCTCACGAAATTCAACAAAGCGATTCCAATCCATCTCATTAGGATCCATTAAAGTTATCGCCGGGATTTGAATTACTTGAGATAGTTTAGATGCACCCATTAAATCCAAAGACTCCTCTTTTTTTAAAGTCTCTGGCTGAATCTCCGGTCTAAATCTAATTGTTTTTATTGAAATAATTGTTATTAACACAATCACTACTATTATTCCACTTATTATATATTCCATATAGCACCAACTTTCTATCTCTTATTAAAAAGGTCCATACTGTATTGCAACACCTATTAACAAGAATACACTGGCAATGGCCAATGATAAAATCTGTAATTTAATGGTCCATTTAAACCACTTGGTATAAGTAACCACCGTCAATCCCAGGCAAATTAATAGTACAGGATTAGTAGGATAAATAATATTAGAAAATCCATCTCCAAAGCAAAAAGCCAACACTGATGTCTGTCTAGTTACTCCAACCAGATCAGATAACGGTGCAATAATCGGCATTACCAAAAATGCTTTTGCTGAAGAAGATCCAACAAATAATTCTAATAAAAGTACCAATACAAGAATTAAAATAACCGCAATATAAGGTGAAGTATGTTTAATAGAATTAGAAGTGTAATATAATATTGTATCTATAATATTTCCTTTTTCTATAATCAGCTTTACACTCATTGCCATTAATATAAGAACAACACCTGGTGCAATTCCTATAATACTATCTCTAATAATTTTCAGTCTATTTTTACGATTAATTCCAACTATTATAGAAGCAACAATACCACCCAACAAAAAGAATAGGCCAATAATTGGTAATATTAAATCTGTCAAAGCTGGTATAAAATTTGTAAAGATTACAAATATTATAATTCCACCAATAAATCCTAAAAATACACCGGTTGCTTTTTTTATTTTATTATAATCTTCTGGTGATTTTTCAGTTAATATATGTTCAAGACTTGTCACATCTCTATACTTCATACGTAAATGTTCATCATCTTTGTATACAAGCGATTTTTCTGGATTCTTTTCTATTTTACGTGCATATAAAAACAAAAACGTATATATCACAAGAAAATATACTGCAAATATAATAATACGATACCAACTTCCCGAATAAAGCGGTAAATCTGATATTTCTTGTGTAATCGCAATTGAAAAAGGATTGGTAATGGCTGCCGTAAATCCAAAACAAGAAGCCAACATACTCATACCTAATCCAACTAAAGAATCCCATCCCAGACAATAAGCCAAAGAAATAATAATAGGTACCAATGCAATGTTTTCTTCAAATGTACCAATTACTGCACCCAAAATCATAAATAAAAATACAACCACAGCAAGAAGTAAATATTTCACTCCTCCAAATTTACGAACAACTTTTGAAACAACCAATGACATAATATCACTTTTTTCCAACAAAGAAAAAGCAGTACTAACAGCCAAAAGGAAAAATATAATTACCATTACCAGTGCGCCATCATCACTAAATAACACTTCAATTGGTGCTGTTATCCAGTGCCATATTGGTAACCTCGCTTGACTCGTAAATTCAAAAGTTCCATCTATTATTCTTTTAACGCCCTCATCCATAATGTATTGATAACTACCCGTTGGTATTACACGTGTAAGAATTCCCGCTGTCACAATTAATGATGCAAGAATAACCAATGCAGTTATAAATGTATTCTTTCCTATTTTGATAGAAGCTTCCTCATATCTATTCTCTGGCATCTCATCCTCCAATATCATTCTTTCTCTTTTTATACTTTCTTGATTATAAAGAATAGAAAAAGCAAAGTCAAACGGAATACTGTATATATGAGAAAATACTGATATATATTACTAACACCATAATAAATACAAATAAAATAAAGTAAAAAGAATTTTTTACAAATTTATTCCCAAAATATTTTTTGCCAAAAGTCCAATTACAAATGAAATCAATGCCACTCCCAAACTAATCATAGCCATCTCACCAAACCGTTTGAAAAATGGAGTTCCCTGTGCCACTGAAATATAATAATTAAATACTAAAATAATCAAAATCACTACCGAAATCATAATAGCAAATGCCACAACATACATGCTATTAGGCAATAACAGATATGGTAACACCATTAATACTACAGTAACCAAATACGCAATTCCTGTATATGCACTGGATTTTAAAGCGGTTTCATTCCCATCTGCACGCTCAGCCAGGTAATTAGAAGCTGCCATAGATAAAGTTGCTGATATTCCCGTAATAATTCCCGATAATGCAACCAACCTTGTATTTTCCAGTGCAAAAGTAAGTCCAGCAATTGTTCCTGTTAATTCTACCAAGGCATCATTTAATCCAAGAACCATGGACCCAACATAATGAAGTCGTTCCTCATCAATCATATTCATTAGTTCATCTTCATGTAATTCTTCTTCATCTATAATATCCTGCACTTCTGGAAATTCTTCCTTGATTGAATTTAATTGTTGAATCCCTAAATCTTCATTTTTTTCAAAAAATTTAATTGTAAAAGTATCTCCAAGTAGGACTCTAATAAATCGAAACAAAATTAATTTTCCTCGTTTAGGTTGCATATCAACACCTGTATATTGCTTCCAGATATCATAATGCTTTTTTTCATCTTTTGAAATATTTAAGAATACTTGCTTATTCTTCTCATCCTTTTGATGTTTTGCAATATCTTGATACAAAAGACTTCCCGTTAATTCATTTCTTTGATATTCCATCAATATTTTTCTTGTTTTTTCTGATATTACCATATCAATCACACTTTCTTGTTTATTCTATCTTTAAAATAAGGTCCATATTTCCACTACTTAAAACTTCCAAATTCGCGAAAATCTTTTCCGGTGCCCAGTTCCACCACTGTATATGTTCTAAATGTTCGATTAATTGATCATCAAATCTCTTGGTAATAATTTTACAAGGATTCCCTCCCGCAATATGGTAAGCGGGAATATCTTCTGTGACCACGGAAAAATCTTCTATGATAGCTCCATTTCCAATATGTACGCCTGGCATAATTGTAACATGTTCACCAATCCACACATCATTTTCTACGACTGTATCCCCTTTAAACCCAAGTTCTTCCAACGTTGGAACCGCTGCTTGCCAGCCATGCCCCATTAAATTAAAAGGATAGACTGTTGCACTTGTTAACTTATGGTTAATTCCATTCATTACAAACGTAATACCTGTATGAATACTACAAAATTTTCCTATTCTTAGCACATCTCCAAACATATTATAATGATGAGTAACATGTTTTTCAAAATTCTTTGGTCCCGCTAAATCGTCATAAAATGTATAATCTCCCACAATAATATTAGATCTTTTTATAATATTTTTAATAAAACATATGTTTTTAAATCTTTCACTTGGAAAAACCGCATTAGGATTAGGTCCATACTCCATATAATTTTCTCCTTTATCTACATTTAAATTATTTCTCTTTCTTTTAAAAATACCACTTCTTCCATATATGTGCAATCCAAAACCTTTACCAGTTTCTTTATAAAACACATGTAAAACACTTTCCCTTCACATATCTTTCAGTCTGGTCAATTATACTTATTTCAAAATATGTAGAAAGCGAGACAAATAAATGAAAAAAATAATTCCCTTTTTATTAACATTATGCGTGATTGTCACCTTGACCGCCTGCAACCAAGACTCCCAAGATGCAACAGATACAACCTCGGACGATTCCATTTTAAATATACTTTCAGATTCCGATGGATATTATTCTGATACCTTTGGAACTGGAGGAATTACGGAAGTCAACATAGATATCTCTGAGGAAGATTGGGAAAACTTATGTGCCAATGCAATTGACGAAGAATACTATTCCGCCGATATTACTGTTAATGGAACCACCGTTACTAATGTAGGCTTTAGAGCAAAAGGTGCAAGTTCTCTTTTGGCCGTTTCCAATAGTGACAGCGATCGCTATGGATTTAAAATTAATTTTGACGAATATATAGATGATCAAACACTGAATGGTCTAGATATGTTGGTACTTAATGGAAGTTATGCTGACCCTTCCTATATGAGAGAATATCTTGCCTATGCAGCAAATGCATATTTAGGAGCAATTACACCCTATGTTTCGTACACCAGATTATCTATTAATGGAGAATATTTTGGATTATATCTTTCAATAGAATCTTACAAAGATAGCTTTGTTGAAAGAGTTACAGACGGTGATGATGATGCTGTTTTATATGAAGCAGAAAGTGAGTCCTGTACCTTATTAACAAACGATGATGGTTCAGGATTTGAACCTGAAGTTGGTGATGACGATGGTAATACTAATATTTTAAATCTAATTGAAATATTAAATTCTACAACAGCTGATAATACAGACGAATTAGAAAGCATCCTAGATGTTGATAGTGTATTAAAAGCAATGGCAATTAATCTTGTTACAGGAAATTATGATAGCTATAGTGGTTCCAAAGCACATAATTACTATTTATTATATTCAAATGGAAAATTTCAATATATTGGGTGGGACTATAATATGGCTTTTGGAGGATTTGTAGAAGATAGCGGATCCAGTATTACAGTAGATATTGATTCTCCATTCTACTCTACAGATAGCTCTTCTAGGCCTTTAATGGAAAAGCTTCTCGAAATTGATGAATACAAAGATATCTATCTTGCCTATGTATATGATCTTTGTGATTATTTTGGAGACTTTGATGAGAAAATAAGCACACTTGCAACTTTGATACAAGATGATGTAGAATCAGATCCTACTGCATTTTATACCTTCGCAGAATTCCAAAATAATCTATTGGCAAGCGAAATTGATTATACACAATCCACTGCAAAAAGTACTCCTTCAATTAATAATTCAGATTCCACAGGATTACCTGCTGATACTTCCAATCAAATGACTCCTCCAGGAAGAGATAGTGGTGAAGCTCCTGATTTAACCGAAGGAGAAATTCCTTCCCTTGCCGAAGATGAAACTCCTGACTTACCAGAAGGCGACGTTCCTGCCCTAGCTGAAGGTGAGGCACCTTCTTTTGCCGAAGGCGAAGCTCCTGACTTACCAGAAGGCGACGTTCCTGCCCTAGCTGAAGGTGAGGCACCTGCTTTTGCTGAAGGTGAGACACCTTCTTTTGCCGAAGGCGAAGCTCCTGACTTACCAGAAGGCGACGTTCCTGCCCTAGCTGAAGGTGAGGCACCTGCTTTTGCTGAAGGTGGCGTAGGCTCAGGCAATATAAATGCTAATCAACAATTTCCAGGAGGTGCTATGGCAGGTAATTCTGTTACCATAGATACCATTTCCATTTTTGATTATATCCAACAAAGACTTGAAACAATTTTAAATTCATAATCCAAAAGACATCCCTTAAATAGACCATCTAATTAAGGGATGTCTTTTTATATAACTATATCTACATAAACCCACAGTATAAGTAGATTCTGATTCCTCTACAAAAGACAATCATTACATACTAAAAAATTAAAAGCACTTGTTATGAAACAACCTCCAATTCGTCAAATTTTTAAATCTAACTTTTTGAGGTCGGTTCATCACACAAGTGCTTTTAATATCAATTTTACTATAATCTAAATGTACTAACTGACTCTAATAAATTTTCTGCCATTTCAGACAATTCTGTAGCCGCATTAGAAATCTCTTCCGCTACACTCGTCTGCTCTTCTGTTGATGCTGCAATTTCTTCAATCTCTACTGCAGATTCTTCCAAAAGTCCTGACATTCTATCAACAGCTGCTGTTACGGAATTTCCTGATTCTTTTACATTAGCTACAAAAGAAACCACTTCTTTCATGCCATCCAATAATCCTGATATTTTTTCATCAATTTGCATAAATGCAACTTTTGATTCTGCAACCGTTTCAATTCCATTTTTTACATATCCTGTTTCTTCGTCCATCATCTTATGTACTATTTTAATGCTCTCCGTAATACGTACAATTAATTCTGAAATTCCTTGTGCAGATTTTTGTGATTGATTTGCAAGCTTTCCAATTTCATCAGCTACCACCGCAAAACCTCTTCCACTTTCTCCTGCTCTTGCTGCTTCAATAGCTGCATTCAAAGAAAGCAAATTTGTTTTTTCAGCAATATCTGTAATTATTCCATTAATCTGCTCGATTTCTGAAGATTGGTGAATCAGCTCTTCCATAACTGCATCTATTTTCTGTGTTTGTGTTTGAATCTTTTCCATTCCAGAAATTGTAGATATAATTTTTTCATCCCCTATTTTAGCTTTTCCACTTACTATTTCAGCTTCCGATTCCATCTGGTCTATTTTGGATGTTGCATTAATTAACATTTCATTCATTTCATGAGTCATTGTATTAATAGTTTCTACATACTCTGTTTGATTCTGAGCACTAGCACTCATCTCTTCCATTCTATCTGAAACCGTTTCAGAAGAAGCCATTGTCTCTGCTGAAGCACTGGATAATTCTTGACTTGAACTTGAAAGTTGCTCTGAAATACCAGCAATTTCTTTAATAAGGTCTCTAATTGTAGCAACCATTAAACCTAAACCTTTGGTCATCTGGCTTAATTCATCCCCACCGCTAGTATTCTCCTTGCTCATAGAAGTATTTGATTCTTGAATATTTTTTTGTTTGAATATTTTTTTCGGTTTATCTTCTACAATCTCAACCGTTAAATCTCCACCTGTAACAATACTCATAAACTTTTTAACTTTTTTAATTCTATTTACCATCAAGTATGAATTCAAAGCCGTAATTAATCCTGCAATAATCATCATTGCAACTCCAATTAAAATGGCTTGTAACAACATTGTATTTACTGATGCCAAATATTCTGACTTTACTGCACTAATACAAAGAATCCAATTTCCTACCGTTTGATGTAATGTGATTTTATCCACTCCTTGAAGTGTATAATCAACTCTTCCTGAACCCCCATTGTCAGGGTCTAATAATTCATCTGATAATTCAGTAACACCTAATTCTGTAATATTAGTTCCAACTAAGGACTCATCTCTATCATATATATAATTTCCATTTGCATCTAGTAAATAAGCATATCCACTCTCGTTAATCTGAATTGTCTCTAATATTTCTGTAATATATTCAATATTCATTACACTTGCAAGTACAGCAATAATCTCTCCATTGCTTACAACTGGCACACTTGTCACTTCTACCTGATGTCCTGTTGATTTTGAAATCAATACATCACTGTGGCAAGTTGTTCCAGCTATACTTTGTTGAAAATAACCTCGATCTGATAAATCTTGATCTACTAAACTACTTCCTTTAGAATCATAGACAACAATACCATCTGCATCAATTAATAATACGTTCTCCATATACGGAGAATAATTTGCTAACATAGAATTTGCTAATACGTCAAAAGTATCAACAACAAATCCTTTCAACATACTTTTTACATAAGTTGTACCACTTAATCTAATCAACTCATCTGATTGCCCATCACGAAAAGTTGTAATCTCTGAATCCACTGCATCTAACTGTAATTGAATCTGTGTCTCTATTTCTGTAGTAATCTGACGAGAACTCAAAGTGTATAATACTGATATAATTGTAATTAATGCTACCATAACAATACATAAATTTGTAAATAAATTTTTAAATAACAGACTGTTTTTTAATTTTTTAAAATTTAAAGCTTTTAAATTCATTTTTTTGAAACTAAAATTTTTGAAGTTTAATTTTTTCAATTTGTCCTCTTTTCTGTTTCACTCGGCTTGTAATTTTACCAAACTACTGTGTCCTGTGCCTTATGTAGTGAATAGACTCCACTCTTAACCTACTGTATTCTAACTATGTAAACTATTGAAATGGCATTTATTATATAATTCCATTGATTAGTTCTATATATGTAACCAAAATTTTTCTTGAAACTTTGTTGTCTAATAAATTGGTTCCCAACACCTCCTACAAAAATATAATAATGATTTCTTTCTGTTTCAAAGCACTAAAAATTCATTGCATTTGGCTATCTAACCGGATGTCCTCCTCACATATTTATTGTTAATTTAGTTACACATTTTATATATAAATTATATCTATTTTACACAGGAGTTGCAATGAATTTATAACTATATCGAATGATTTGTGCAAGAATTATTTAGCTAGTAAAACAAAACATGTATCCTTGTAAAAAACTCACTAAATTCAAATAATTTACTAGTGTATTTTTGTATAATTATATATTTCTTTTTTGTGTAAATCAGCATATTGAACAAAAAAAATTCTTGTAAAATCTAACGAAAAATTACGAAAAATAAATCTTTATTTTTTTCCACTTTTATTATGTATTTTAAATTATTATCCCCTATTATTTTTAGTCCATAACATATAGAAAGAAACATAAAAAAGACCCTTATATGAATATGGTCATTAAAATATCTACCATTCATACAAGAGCTTCAGTTTAGCTAATCGCTTATATTCTTGTAAACTTTAATTTATTTAATTAACTTAACTTTTTTATGTTATTTTCTGCATTCCTTTCCACTGAAAAATATGCATTAACATCTAACAATAATCACTAAGTAAATACACGTTTATTATAATCACACAATATAACCCATTGCACGAGAAATCTGGGCAGCGGTTGATTGTACTTCACGTATTATCATAGGGAGTTTTTCATCTGTAATCTGGGAGATATCCCCACTAACTCCAACAGCTGCAATACTCGTTCCTAAATAATCAAAAATAGGCGCTCCTATACACCTATGTCCAAGCATATGTTCTCCATCATCCATAGCCCATCCCTGTTTTCTCACTTGTTTGAGTTGTTTCTTAAATTCATATATATTCACAATCGTATTTTCAGTAAACTTTTGAAATTTACATTCATATAGTATTTTATCCAATTCATCCCCAGAAAGGCAAGACATAAGGCATTTCCCAATAGACGAACAATATGCAGGCGTTTTATAACCAACATTTCCATTGGTCTTTTTACTTGGATATAAATCCATTTTTTCAATATAGATAATTTGATCTCCATCCAAAGTCGCAAGATTTACAGTCAAATCAAGTTCCGAATATAATGTGGCCAAATAAGGCTTTGCTTCTGTTTGAAGTTCCAAATGATTAATATGACTACTTGCCAATTCCATAAATTTGGGACCAATACTATAGTAACCTTTACGACTTTTTTGCACATATCCACGATTGCACATTGTTTTCAATAGCCTATAAACGGTAGTTTTACTCATTTCTGATTTTTCAACAATTTCAGTAAGATTCATAGATTGTTCTGTATTTGCAATTAACTCTATAATATTAAAAATTCGATCAATAACTCTCACATTGGTATCCATTATTTTCCTCCTATAACAAATTAATATCTCAGTAATCTATTCAGATTATTATTTTCTATACATTTCATTATTACTTTTTTTTCTTTTAAAATCAAGATGAATTCAGCTTTTTTTACATATTATATACTTTTATAGAACAATAACTGTTACATTTACACAAAAATTCCATAGCGTGGAACATCTGTTTTACACAACGGAATACGATGCTTGTAGGATTTTTGATTACATATAAAATAGAATTTAACAAATTGATTTATTTTGAGAAGGTAATCAATTGGTTGCTAGTAAAATTTAAGGAGGAATCAGATATGTTTAAGGCAAATGTTGGTTCAAGTACGAATGGTAATCCAAAAAATGCAGGGAAAGAAGCTGCTGTTTCAGCAACAAGAGGATTATCAGATGTAAAAGTTGTATTTTTATATGCAAGCTGTGAATATGATTTAAAGAAGGTAATTGAAGGTGTGAAAGAAACACTTCCAAAAACATTAATTCTTGGTAACACTTCTTTTACCGGAATCATCACTCCGGAAGGTTATATAGGTGGAAATAATCCTTTTGTAGGTATTTTAGCCTTTGACGACCCAGATATGAGTGTTGGAATTGCTGCCATAGAAAAAAATGGTAGTGCTGAAGAAAATGGAAAATCCTTAGCAAAAGCTGCTATGGCTTCAGCTGGAAAATCAACACCCCCAGATTATTTTTATATGGCTGCATCTCCTGCTGAAGAAGAATTTTATCTAAAAGGTATTTCATCTATCATTGGTCGAATTCCATTTTTTGGTGGCTCTTCCGCAGATAATAGCATTTCTGGAAAATGGAAATTATATGCAGATAGTACTGTTTTTTCAGATGGCGCCATTGTGGCATTTTTCTATAACGGTCCTAAAATGAATAATTTATTTACTGGTGCCTACCATGAAACTAATGATTTTGGTGTGATTACCAAAGTGACTAATAATCGTAATCTAGTTGAAATTGATGGTATTCCTGCCACCAAAAAATATGCACAATGGTTAGGTCTTGATATGGATGCCGTAACTGGTTGTAATCTACTGGTAACAGCCATCACCTCTCCTCTTGGTGTAAAAGACCGCTTAGGAGATTTAATCGCAATTCGTCATCCAATGAATGGAAATGATGATTTTTCTATGGCAATTGGTAATAACCTATCTGAAAAAACTTGTATTATCCGTATGGAAGCGACTGTAGATGAATTAATTGATTCTGCAGGAAAAACACTAACAGAACTTATCTCGAAAATTCCTGGTAAGCCTCTAGCCTTTCATCTTGTACACTGTGGTGGACGACGTGCTGGAATTGGTGACAGAATAGATGAAGTTGCCGAAGGTATTAAACTTGCAGCTGGAGATATCCCATATATTGTAGAATTCACTTTTGGAGAATATGGTTTTGAAAGTGATAACAACAACACCTGTGGTGGTCTAATGCTATCCTTCACAGGCTTTTATGAATAACCCAACAAAGGAGAAAATTTATGAAAATGTTAATTAATGGTCAGCTTTCTGACGCAAAAGATGGTAAAGTTATCAATGTAATTAATCCTGCTACCGGGGAAATCCTGGAAACAGTACCAATGGCTACAAAAGAAGATATTGATTTTGCAGTCTCTGCTGCTGTGTCTGCCCAGAAAATATGGGCCAAGGTTCCAGTGTTTGAAAAAGTCGAAATTATGTATAAATTTATATCCCTTGTAGAAGATCAAAAAGAAGAATTATCCAAAACTTTATCTGATGAAACAGGAAAACCTATCAATGAAGCAAGGGGTGAAATTGATAATATATCCATTGCCTTTAAAGCTTTTTCTGAAAAAGCAAAACATTTATATGGGGAAGTAATTCCCTCTGGTTTTGAAAAAAATCAAACGGGTCATATTTTACTAACCCAAAAAGAGCCCCTAGGCGTTGTCGCATGTATTATCCCTTTTAATTTTCCATGTGACTTATTTGATCAAAAAGTTGCACCTGCACTTTTATCTGGAAATGCAGCTATTGTAAAACCATCTACAGATAATCCTTTAACGCTTTGTAAACTTGCACATCTTTTGGCAAAAGCTGGTGTAACACCAGGTGCAATCTCTATTATTACAGGACGTGGTTCTGTAGTTGGCTCACAATTATGTGCCAATCCGAATGTGCATCTTGTTACACTTACCGGTTCTACAGAAGTTGGTATCGAAACAGCAAGAGCATGTGCCGAAAACTTAACTCATGTTGCTTTGGAACTGGGTGGAAATGATGCTTTTCTTGTTCTTGAAGATGCAGATGTAGATTTAGCCACAGATGAACTTATATGGGGTCGTATGTACAATACTGGTCAAGTATGCTGTGCTTCCAAGCGTTTTCTCGTTCATAAAAACCGTGTGGATGAATTTACCAAAAAAGCAATTGAAAAGATAAGTGCCATCCCACTTGGAATGCCCGCAGATGAAACCACGAAACTTGGATGTCTTATCAGTGAAAAAGCAGCTATAGAAATTGAAAAACAGGTCCAACTAACTATAAATGAAGGTGGAAAAATTCTTCTTGGTGGAAAAAGAGATGGTGCATTCTATCAACCAACCGTAATTGGTAATGTCCCAAAAACATCATCTGTAGCCACTGACCTAGAAATTTTCGGTCCAGTCGTTCCCATCATATCTTTTGATACAATAGAAGAAGCTATTGAGATAGCCAACAGTTCTAAATTCGGTTTATGTGGTTGTGTTTTCTCTGAAAATATGAAAACTGCTGCAAAAGTTGCAAATGCCTTGGAATGTGGTGGCGTAGTAATCAATGGTGCTAGTTTCTTTAGAAGTTTTGAAATGCCTTTTGGTGGTTATAAGTTTTCAGGTATTGGAACAGAAGGAGTGTTGAGTACATTTAATGAAATGACACATACTAAAACAATTGTATTAAAAAATATTCTTTAATCTTTTATTTACACTTAAAAAGCTCTGTGAATGTATTAAATTACACTCACAGAGCTTTTTATCATATCTTTAACCTTATATCTTATTAACTCAATTTATAATTTAGAGTTACCCTTAAAACTATAAACAAAATGTACTAACTGATTCCAATAATTTTTCTGCCATCTCCGATAATTCTGTAGCCGCATTTGCAATTTCTTCCGCCACACTTGTCTGTTCTTCTGTGGATGCTGCAATTTCTTCAATCTCAGCTGATGATTCTTCAAGAATACCTGACATCCTATCAACTGCTTCAGTTACCGAAGTCCCAGATTCTTTTACGTTTGCCACAAAAGAAACAACTTCCTTCATACCATCTAATAACGCCATTATCTTTTCATCAATTTGTATAAATGCCACTTTTGATTCTTCAACTGTATCAATACCACTTTTTACATATTCTGTTTCTTCATCCATCATATTATGTACAATTTTGATACTTTCAGTTATTCCTAAAATCAATTCAGAAATCCCCTGTGCAGACTTCTGAGATTGATTTGCTAATTTTCCAATTTCACCTGCAACAACTGCAAAGCCTCTTCCACTTTCTCCCGCTCTTGCAGCTTCTATCGCCGCATTCAAAGAAAGTAAATTCGTCTTTTCAGCAATTTCTGTAATAATTCCATTAATTTGCTCTATTTCCGAAGATTGGTGAATTAATTCTTCCATAACACCTTCTATTTTTTGTGTCTGTATTTGAATTTTCTCCATTCCTGAAATAGTGGATATAATCTTTTCATCTCCAATTCTAGCCTTATCACTTACAATCTCTGCTTCTGATTCCATTTGATCTATTTTAGATGTTGCATTAATTAACATTTCATTCATTTTATGAGTCATTGTATTAATATTTTCTACATACTCTGTTTGATTCTGTGCCCCAGCACTCATTTCTGCCATCCTATCTGAAACTGTTTCAGAAGAAGCCATTGTTTCTGCTGAAGCACTAGACAATTCTTGACTTGAACTAGATAGTTGTTCTGAAATTCCAGCAATCTCTTTAATAAGATTTCTAATCGTTGTAACCATTATAGCTAAGCCCTTAGTCATCTGGCTTAATTCATCACCTTCACTTAAATTCATCTTATTTACAGGTAAATTTGGCTTTTTAATAGCTTTTCGTTTGAATAATTTTCTTGTATTGTCTTCTTTAATCTCAACTGTTAGATCCCCTCCTGTTACAATGCTCATAAATTTTTGAACCTTTTTAATTCGATTTACCATTAAATAAGAGTTTAGAGTAGTAATCAAACCAGCAATTAACATCATTATTGCACCAATTACAATTGCTTCTAATAACATTGTGTTCACTGATGCCAGATACTCAGACTTCACTGCATTTATACAAAGCATCCAATTTCCAATAGTTTGATATAATGTGATTTTATCTACTCCGTAAATTGTATAATCAACTCTTCCTGACCCACCATTATCTGGATCTAATAAGTTATCTGCTAATTCAGACACACCCAAGTCAGCAATGTTACTTCCAACCAATGCAGCATCTTTTTCATAAATATATTCTCCCTTTGAATCTAATAAATATGCATATCCACTTTCATTAATCTTAATTTCCTTTAAGATATCCTTAATATAGTCGATATTCATTACCGTAGCCAAAACTGCAACAACTCCTTCGCTACTAATCACTGGAACACTAGTTACTTCAACTAAGTTCCCTGTCGATTTTGATATTAATACATCACTATGACAAGTAATACCTCCTAAACTTTCCTGAAAATATTCTCTTTCAGATAAATCATATCCTACCAAAGTACTTTCTTTAGAATCATATAAAACAACACCGTCTACATTAATCAATAAAACATTTTCCATATAAGGCGAGTAATTAGCCACCATAGAATCAGCCAATAAATCAAAGGTGTCATCTACAACTCCATTCAACATGCTTCTAACATAATTTGTATCACTAAGAACAATTAACTCATCTGATTGTCCCTCACGGATCGTTGTAATATCAGCATCTACTGCATCTAACTGTAATTGAATTTGTGTTTCAATTTCCGTTGTTATCAATTTAGCGCTCAATTTATATAATAAAGCTATAATTGTGATTAAGGCAATCATAACAATACATAAATTTACAAATAAATTCTTAAATAACAAGCTATCTTTTATTTTTAAATTCTTTAAATTTTGTTTATTCAACTTTTTTGTTTTTTTCAATTTTACATATCCTCTTTTCTGTTTCACCAAACCCTTGTATCTGTAATTTCTCTTTGATAATATTTCAATTATTATCAATAATTCGATTAAATATATATTCTTTTATTTTTGCTGGAGCAAAAATATAATCTTAAACAATACATATACGTCTTTAACTTTAATTTCAACTTCAAATTTATTATTTAGGGGTAAATTTATTTTTATTTATAACTATTTTTATACCTTATAAACCTTTATTTAATTCCGAAATATTGTTTTATGCTATTTTTTTTTCGTTTTTACAAATTTTGTATTTCTTTTGTTTTGTTTTTATGTTAAAATATAAAAATAACACACTATAAATCCAACTCACATCACATTTTCTTAACTAAAAACCCTTATTTAAAAATTAATATACTATTTCAAAAAAAAAGGAGAATACTATGTTTGCAATACAAAGATTAGAACGAATTATGGAACTACTAGACGAAAAAGGAATCGTAAATGTAAATGAGCTAGTTGACCTTCTAAATGTTAGCGATGTAACCATTAGAAAGGACTTGAATCATCTACAGGAAGAAGGCTTACTTACGAAAACTCATGGTGGGGCAATTTCCAATAAAAACAATTCAACATATTCTTTAGGCCACAAAGCAATCGCCGACTCCGTCTCTGACAATAAGGATAGATTAGCTCAATTCGCCAGTACTTACGTTCAAGATGGCGACACCCTTTTTCTTGGATCCGGAATAACTTGTACATCTTTCGCAAAATATTTGGTAGATTTTAAAGACCTATCAATTATTACCAATAATATAGAAGCAGTTCAATATTTAAGGGACAATTGTAAAACTGCAATTTTAATTGGAGGCGAAATTATTTTTCACAAAAATCATTCTTTCACTACCAGCACAAAGATACATGAGTATTTGAATTCTTACAATATCAACAAAGCTATTACTAGTTGTGCTGGAATTGATTTAAAAGTCGGAATTTCTGTCTCAACTGAATATAGCAAAAATATTATTACAGCCGTTTTGAATGTTGCCAACAGTTGGTATGTTATTGCTGATGAACATAAGTTTGATTTCATATCACCTTATAAACTTGCAAATATAGAAAAACCAAAATACATTATAACTGATAACACAGATTCTAAATATAAATTTTGTAGTAATATTGTACACCCATAACGGACTTCTTCTTATATTATAGGTGAATATTCATCTCAATATTTTCATTTAAATAAATGTTTTCAACAAAATATAGTAAAAAAAGTCCAACATCAAGTTTTTCAATTTTAAAGTATCTATTTTGACTTTTTTTATTATTTTTTAATCAGAATATTCCAAGATACAATTTTAAGTTGCTTCTTTTTTTTGTGTTTTTTTAATTATTACATCTGCAACATGTTCCTTAAAAAAACCAATTAAAGGCCCCATAAAAAGTGCTGTTATTATTGTACCAACTCCTACAACTCCCCCTAAAATATATCCTATTACTACACAAAATAAATCTGTTCCCATTCTTAAAAATTTATATTCGCCCAATTTTTTATCTCTCATTATTAGTGCAATTGCATCATAAGTTGAGACCCCTAAATCTGCTGTAAAATAAATCGATGTTGCAAAACACATGATAACAATTCCAAAAATCATCAAAAATACTCTTTGTAAAAAACTCAATGTCTCTCCTAATAAATAATGAATAATATATTCTGAAAATTCAGCAATATATCCATAGAAAAAAACATTTAACAATGTTGCTATTCCAATATAATGTTTTTTTATAAGAAAAACGGTTATTAACATCAAAACATTTAAAATTGCATAAAATGTCCCAAATCCAATTACAGTTATATTACTACTTAAACCATATACAAAAACTTGAAACGGATCTGTTCCAAACATAGAACATTTAAACATTCCAACTGATATTCCTCCAACTGTAACCCCTGCTAATGACATAAATATTCTTATTATTTTATTTTCCATTATCCCCTCTTTCGTACTTAAAAGTAACTTTGTATTTAATAATATTTTAAAAATTTCATTTTTCTAATATAACGATAAAAGACTGGTACACAACCGGTCTTTTATCGCTCTCAACATAAGTGCTTAAACTACATTTTCATTAATTCATCTTATAAATATTAAGTGTTTTTTTTAATATATTCTTGAAACTGCTCTTCCTTTGATAACATCTTTATATGCTTTTTGAACACTTTCTTTTACAGACGTAGATGCTAGTCCTATATTCCAAAAAGTCTCATAACTATTGGTCATAGTCTTTGGGATTGTTTTAATATCGATTAATGTAGACACCTTTTGTTTCTTTGAATCTTCTATCGCAACTTTCAATTCTTCTAATGATTTAACTACATAAGTTTTTAATCCATATCCATCTCCAATTTTAGCAAAATCAATAGGTATCAAATTCCCACATGGTTTATATCCTTCTCTGTATCTAAATTCAGTTGCTAAAGAATCTACCCCATTGCCCATTTGAAGATTATTAATACAACCAAATCCACAATTATCAAATAAAAGTATATTAATTTTTTTCATTTCTTGTTGTGCGGTCATAATTTCGGAATGTGCCATTTGAAAAGAACCATCTCCACAAAATGCATAAACCTCTTTATCTGATTCAGCTAATTTTGCTCCTAATGTTGCAGCAATTTCATATCCCATACATGAATAACCATATTCTGCATGATATCCTTTAAATGAATCCGTCTCCCAAATCCTTTCAAGATCTGATGGTAATGAACCTCCCGCTGAAACAACAATTGCATCTTTATCTAAAATTTCATTTAATAAACAAAGTGCTGCAGATTGTGTAACTGATGTACCATGAAGTTTAATAAACTCATCAACTGTCCTTGCATCACGTGCTTCTACCATTGGTTTAAAGTCTTCCTTATAAACTGCATCAGCTAATTTTTGCCTTTCCACTTTCCATTCTGATTTTGCATCTTTAATTTCTGTACTATATCCTGATTTGTATCCTTTTTTCTCAAGCTTTTTTTCTAATTCTATTAATGTAGCCTTCGCATCTCCAACTGCTCTTACTGCATCAAACTTTTCTGCATGAAAGGAACTTGTATTAATAGAAACAAATTGAACATCGGGATTTTGAAATTGACTTTTAGAACCGGTCACAAAATCATTCATTCTTGTTCCTATTGATATAATAACATCGGCAGCTAAAGCTAAACGATTAGATGCTAAAGTTCCACATACTCCAATTCCACCTGTGCATAATTCATGGGAACCTTTAGCCGCGCTTTTCCCAGCTTGTGTTTCTGCAAAAGGAATATTGAATTTTTCACAAAACTTTTCTAAAACCTCACCAGCTTCCGAATATTTAACTCCTCCACCACAAATCACAAGAGGCTTTTTCGCTTTATTAATAATTTCAACAATATCTTCCAATTCTTCATCAACTGCTATCGGTCTTGTAATTTTATGTACTCGTTTTTTAAAAAAGCACTCTGGGTAATCAAAAGATTCTCCCTCAACGTCTTGACAAATACTAATACAAACTGCCCCTGTATCCGAAGGATCTGTTAAAACTCTCATTGCGTTAATCATTGCAGACATCAATTGTTCAGGTCTGGTTATTTTATCCCAATATTTAGTCACTGGCTTAAAAGCGTCATTTGTTGAAATTGACAAATTATAAGTTTGTTCTATTTCTTGTAATACTGGAGATGGTTGCCTGTTTGCATATCCATCTGCAGGAATTACAAGCAAAGGAATATTATTCACCGTTGCCGTTGCACAACCTGTTACCATATTTGCAGCTCCTGGTCCTATACTAGAAGAACATGGGATTATTTTTTTTCTATTATTTTGTTTTGCAAATCCTATTGCAACATTGCACATTCCCTGTTCATTTCTACCTTGATACACTTTAAGCTCTCCCTCATAAGTGTCCAACGCCTCTCCTAGACCAATCGCTATTCCATGTCCAAAAATTGTAAATACTCCATCAACAAATTTGGTGACTTCTCCATCATAAGATATATATTGATTATCTAAAAACTTTACAAGAGCCTGTGCTGTTGTCATTCTTATGGTTGTTGTCATCTTTATTTCCTCCTATAAGATAATTATAAATTTCTAATATTATAATTTTATCTATCAAAACACTAAAAATTTTATATAAATATTGATTTTTTATTAAAATATTAAAATCACTTGATTTTATCAATTTTATTCGGTAGAAATATTGATTTTATATTACTATTATCTTGTGATTTTATATTATAAAAGTACTGTGTAATTTTATTTCAACTTTTTTAATCCTTCCAAATTTTCAAATTATCATCTACAATAAGTTTTGCTTCTGTTAAGGATTGTAGCTCATCTAAAGTTACACTTTCATGTATTTCTAAAAGCTTTAGACCTTCCTCTGTCACTTTCATTACTGCCAATTCAGTAACGATTGTATCCACTTTTCCCACTGCAGTTAAAGGTAAAGTACATTCTTTTAAAATTTTAGTTTTACCCTTATTTGTGTGTAGCATCGAAACAATAACTCTTTTAACACCTGTTACCAAATCCATTGCTCCACCCATACCGGGCACGATTTTACCAGGTACTATCCAATTTGCAAGATTTCCTTTTTCATCAACTTCTAACGCTCCAAGAACACAAACATCAATATGTCCACCACGAATCATTCCAAAAGATGTAGCAGTGTCAAAAAAAGCACTGTTAGGTAATGCAGTAGCAAATTGTCCTCCCGCATCTACAATCTCAAATGTTTGTTCATGTTCTTGTGGTGTGTTTCCCATGCATATTAATCCATTTTCAGATTCAAAAAAAACTTCTATATCCTTAGAAATATAATTTGCAACTAAAGTAGGTAGTCCGATTCCAAGATTAACATAGTTTTGATCAACAAATTCTTTAGCTATTCTTTTGGCTATTCTTACTTTCAAATCATTAGTAGACATTTTTGTCACCTCCACGAACAACATAATCAACAAATATACTTTGTGTTAAAATACTTTCTTTTGCTAATGTTCCCACTGGTACTAATTTTTCAGCCTCCACAATAACAATTTGTCCCGCCGTTGCCATCATTTGATTAAAATTATTTGTTGTACCCTTATAAATTGTATTTCCAGCATGGTCTGTTACACTTCCACGTATAAGAGCTACATCTGCAATCAAAGGTTCTTCTAATAAAAATTCTTTATTTTTAACTTCTACCACTTTTTTTCCTTCAGCTACCATAGTCCCTACACCTGTAGGTATTAAAACACCTCCCAAGCCATATCCAGCAGCTCTTATTTGTTCTACCAAAGTTCCTTGAGGAACCAAAATAACTTCTAAAGTTCCCTCATTCATTTGTTTTCCCGTTTCAGGATTAAGTCCTATATGAGATGTATAAAGTTTTTTCACTCTTTTTGCAACAATTAACTTTCCGACGCCTCTGTCAACTGTAGCTGTATCATTACAAATCAATGTAATATCTTTAATATTTAATTCTAATAATAAATCAATTAATTTTTCAGGTGTTCCACATCCCATAAATCCACCGACCATTATCGTCATGCCATCAAAAAAAACATTTTTCAAGCTTTCTATTTCTACAACTTTTTTCATATTTTTATTTCATAAGTTTTTATTTAAACTTATGATTATACCTCCTTTAATCATTATATTTACAACTTGTAGAAAACAAACTGTAAATATAAAGTCTAGTAGTTATAATTGAATGCAATCTATAATATGTTAAACTTTATTATTTTATTTCAGACAATTTAACTGGTCTACCCTCTTTTAATGATTTAACACATGCCTTTGCACATAGTGCAGGAATTAATCCATCTATTCCCGTTACATATGGTTCAGTGTTGTTTTTTATACAATCCACAAATGCTTCTATCTCTGATCTAAAAGCATCATTATATCTATTCATAAACCACCATTGCGGTTTGGAAACCTCCACTCCTTCATTTGTGGAAATTCTAACTGTATCTGGACGATCATCAAATACTTCAATTGAACCTAAAGAACCAAAAACTTCATTTCTTTGTACATATCCATAATGAGTTTCTCTACTATTATCAATGGTACCAAAACATCCATTTTCGAATTTTAAGGTAACAACGGCTGTATCAATATCTCCAATTTCTGCAACCCGATTGTCTATTCTTGCCGCACCTAATGCATATACTTCTGTAATCTCAGATCCAACTAAATATCTAGCTAAATCAAAATCATGTATTGTCATATCAAAGAAAAAACCACCACAATTTTTAACATATTCCATTGAAGGTGCTTGTGGATCTCTGGATGTAATATGAAGAATATGAGGAACACCAATTTTCCCTGCAACAATTTCATCATGAGCTTTTCTATGATTATGATCAAAATGTCTCATAAAACCAACTTGTAATTTAACCCCTGATTTCTGAACAACATCTAGTGTTTCTCTAATTCTATCTGTATTATAATCAATTGGTTTTTCACAGAAAATATGTTTTTTTGCCTGTGCTGCTCTCATAATAAATTCAGCATGTGTATTTGATGATGAACAAATTAACACCGCATCTATAGAATCATCTGAAAATATATCTTCCACTTCCTTTGACGCTTTAACTCCATTACTTTCAGCCCATTTAACCATTTCTTCAGAAATATAAGGATCAACAATTTTTACCAATTTAACTCCAGGAATATTGAGAATATTTTCTCCATGAACCTTTCCAATTCTACCTGCTCCTAAAATACCAATATTAATCTCCATTTTCATTTCCTTTCTAGTCCAAGTATTTATCCAATAAAATTTTTGTTTTATTTGCAATTTCTTTTGTATCTGCTTCCCAATAACGTCTTGATACTAATTCATATGTCCAAAATCCATCATATCCTGTTGTTCTAACTGCATTAACCCAATCCATTATGTTGATTGAACCTTCACCTGCAAAAACACTTCTCAAAATTTCTTCATCACAAATTGTTCCAGGTTCATTTCTTAATCCATCACAAAAATGAATATTTTTTATCATTTTTTTATCAAGTGCGGCAACTTCTTGTAATGTAGTTTCTTTTCCATACCATAAATGCCAAAAATCAATTACCATACCAAAGTTTTTTCTTCCTGTGTATTCAATAAATTCCAAACTCTGTGATAATGAATGTATAGGAGACCACGCAACAGGTTCTAATTGAAATTCAATTCCAAAATCATTACCTATATCAAGAACTTGATTAACACTTGATGCTGTTAATTTTTTTACTTCATTCCAACTTTTTCCTTCATGTGCACATAAAGGCACTAATTGAATTGTAGGACAAGCGACTTCTTTAGCAAAGGCTGAAAATATCTCTGCTTCTTTTGTCATTGTTATAACAGATTCTTTATCTGTTCTTTCAACATTAGCAATGTCTACAATACAATTCATTTCCATATTATATTTCTTTAATAATTGTTTACAATCTTCGGCTGTATATCCTGCATTAAGATAATTCATAACCTTAGTTCCAACCATTTCAACACCTTGATATCCAGCTTCAGATGCAATTCTAATATCAGAAGCTAAGTTACTTCTATAAATCGATTTAGTATGTAATGATTTTTTCATATTCTTTCCCCTATATTTCTTTAAATTTTTCACCAATACGGAAACATATGCTTTTAATACCGCAATCTTAATAGTCCTTGTGTATTTAAAGCATTTGAATCCTCTACATTATTGCTTCTTATTTTCACATCTATAAATATTCCATTTTTATCAATATATATTAAAATCTAAACTCCTAATTTTAATCTCATATAAGCTCTAGCCATTTGTGCATATTCCAAAGGATCTGCTATTGCTGGGTCTTGTTCTGCTTCCACCACAATCCAGCCTTCATACTCACTGTTTTTAATTGTTCCTAAAATCTCATCCCAATCAACCATTGTTCCATCCCCCGGAACTGTGAACATTCCATTTTTCACACCCCAAAGAAATGAATGATTACCCGATTTAACTTGATCAAAAATTTCTTTTCTTACATCTTTAACATGAATATGTCCCACTCTATTTTGAGCAAGATATTTTTTTAATACCGCAGGAGGATTACAATCACATAAAGTTGTATGACCTGTGTCAAATAATAAATAAACCAAATCCGGATCTGTCATATCCATTAATCTATCTATTTCTGCCGCTGTTTCAATTCCTGTTCCTACATGTGGATGAAATGTCAATTTCATTCCTTTTGCTTTTGCTCTTTTTCCCAATTCATTCAATCCATTTGCCAAATTCTCCCACTGCTTATCACTTAAAATAGGCTTATTAGGGAATAATGATATGTTTTCATCTCCATGAACGGTAATTCCACATTCTCCACATCCCACAACTCTTGCACCTAATTTATAAGTAAACTCCAAGTGTTTATCAAAAGCTTCAAATGTTTTTTCATTTTCAAACGTTGTAAAAAAACTTGAGAACCACATATTACAAATTTTAATACCCCTAATATCAATTGCTTTTTTTAAAATATCAAAATCTTTAGGATATTTACAACCGCCTTCACTTCCCGTATAACCTGCAAGTGCCATTTCAGATAAGCACTGTTGATATGTTAATTCTTCACCCAAAGAAGGCAAATCATCATTTGTCCAGTTAATTGGAGCACATCCATATTGTATATTCATTTTATTTCCTCCTATTTTTCTAGATTTGGCCAATATTTAGCATTTGGTTTTTCTACCCATAAATGCTCTTCTGCAAAATCTGGTCCTAAATATGGGTTACCATCTAAATGACGAATAATCCACAAGAAATACATAGCATAACCCGGTGCTGCAACCTGTGGATGTACCAAATCCGGATCAATTGTCAATGTATCATTTTGCTCAAGTAACTCGCCTTCATTTCCAATTCTAATCAAACCAAAGCCATTTTCTGGTAAAAATTTGTAAAAATATATTTCTGGTTGATTATGACTATGTGATGGAAATCCTGCCCAACGTCCTGGGAAATGTACATCTTCACCAAACATAATATTGCTGTGTGGTGTAAGTTTTTTATCCATACTAGTTCTTACAATACGTCTACCACAATCTTCCATTGTATCTTCCCCACGAACTTCATTTGTTGTATTTGAAGGATCATAAATATGTGGTTCAAATGTTGTTTGATTTTCTGTACTTACTAATGCCAATTCTGAATTTTCAGAAATACCTGTTAATTTATATTCTGTATTTTTGTCTAAATTTAAAGTCCAAATTGAATTATCAAAACAATTATCTCTTGATACTTTCATTTTTTTATTTTTAAATTCCACTTCCAATTCTCCAGATAATAAAATAACCACTTTTTCCAATTCGTCATCGCATTTAAAAGTTTTATCCTTTTCCAAATGCAATATTCCATAATTCATTAACATATTGCTAAATTTACCGTTCATTTCAGTAATCACATTATAGCCTTTTGCAAAACCTCCAACTGGTTGTTTAATTTTCATTTTTTGCCTCTTTCCCAATCCACTATTTCATTCGTTTAATTAATTCAAAAGCTCTGTCATATACTGCTTTTTTTGATGGAGCCATAAGTCTTAATCTATCAAAATCTTCAGGATTGTTTTTTAAAGTTTCTTGTAATTTACGACCAAATGCCATTCTAATACTTGTACCTATATTTATTTTACAAACATTATATTCCTTAAGTTTTATTTGGTCCTCTACAAATATTCCACTCGCTCCATGAATAACAAGTGGCACATCTGTAATCGCTTGTATTTTTTCTAATTGCTGAAAGTTAATTCTTGTTTCAGAATTTGTCTGTCTATGTATATTACCTACAGAAACAGCCAACATATCAGTATCAACTTCTGCAACAAATTTTTTTATTTCATCTAAATCAGTAAACACAGGCTTTGCATCCGTCTTATCTGAATACGGAACATATCCTAATTCGCACTCTACAAATACTCCTCTTTTATGTGCATAGGAAACTACTTCTTTTGAATTTTTTATATTTTCTTCTACTGGAAGTTTTGACCCATCATACATAACAGATGTATATCCTGAATCTATTGCTCTTTTAATTGTTTCCAAATCAGAACAATGATCCAAATGCGCACTTACAGGTACTTTCGCACTTTCAGCTATAGACCGTAAAAGTTTTCCCCAATGCTTAACATCCATTTCATTAGATGCATCTCTATTTGTCATTATCAGACAGGGTCTATTAAGATCCTCCGCCGCTTTCACTATTTGTAAAGCATCTTCAAATCCAAAAACATTAAATCCAATCATGATACTACGATCATCTTTACATTTCACTAATGTTTGGTATAAATTATCTATCACATTAACACCTCCGAAAATTCGTGAGTTTTCATAAACTCTTTTGTTGCTAAAACTGTTGGCATATCCTCACCACAAGACATTCCAGTTAATGTAATGGATGCACAGGCAGAACCAAATTTCATTGACTCAAACAAGCTCAAATCATTAAACAAACCATATAATAATCCTGAAGCATACGCGTCTCCGGACCCAAAAGTTTTTTTAGCTTCCACTTTAATAATCGGACAATGAATCGGTTCCTGACCTTTTAAATATCCAATAGATCCTTTTTCACCATCTTTTACAATAACCAATTGTGCGCTTTTATTTAAAAAATATTCTGCTGAAACTCTATTATTTTTATTATTTGGCATTGTATTATATTCAACTGCGTCAAATTCTTCTCTATTTCCGATAATTATGTCACACATATTCAATATTTTATTATATTGTTCTGAAGTTTCTTCTGGAGATTTCCAACCATAAGGTCTAAAATCTACATCTACAATTAATAATGTATTATGTTTTTTTGCATATTCAGCAACTTTATACATAGCACTTCTTGTTGGCTCCGTTGATAAAGCTGTTCCTGATATCACAACTGATGCAGCATTTTTAATATACTCTTCATCTATCTCTTCTGCTGTTAAAAGTGTATCTGCCGTCCCATTGCGATACATAAAAGAACCACTTTTTGACGGACTTTTTATCTCTGTAATGGCCAAGCAATTAGGTGCACCACTTTGATCAAATATCAATTGTGATGTATCTATCCCTTCTTTTTCAAAAGTTTCTTTTATATAATCACCCATTCCATCTTTTGAAATTTTACCAATAAATCCCGTTTTCAATCCCAATCTCGCAACTCCCTGAGCTATATTTGCAGGTGAACCACCTACAGATATTTTATAGTTCAAGCTTTCCTTAAATGGAACATTCAACTTTTGTGTATTAAAATCTATACCCGCTCTTCCAATAGGTATTACCATGATTTTTGAATTTTCTTTATATTTTATAACTGACATTTCAGTCTCCTTTTACTTAAGTTACATTTATGCTGCTGCCTGTCTTCTTGCTTCCGCTTCTAATCTTCCACGTACAACATCCATGTATACCGCTATAATAATAACAAGACCAATAACAATATATTGAACTGCCGATGATGCATGCAATAAGGTTAGACCATTTCTAATTGTTGCAATTAGTAAAGCTCCAAGCAAAGTTCCCCATATTGTACCTTTACCTCCGAAAAATGATGCTCCACCGATAATACAAGCTGCAATTGCGTCAGTATCATAAGGTTCCATTGCTGATGCTGGATTTGCTACTCCTGTACGACCTACTATAAATACAGCTGCCAAAGCTGCCATCAAACCAGAAATTGTATATACAACCGTTAGCACTCTGTCTGAATTAATTCCACTCATCTTCGCTGCTTCCGGATTTCCACCAACACAATAAATTTTTCTACCAAGAGCTGTTTTATTTAAAAAGATATGAAATACAACAAATATAGCCAAAACTATAACAAATGCCAAAGGAATTCCACTAAAATCCCCACCCTTAAATAAACTGTGTGATCCTAGAAAAGTTAATGAATCTGGAAATCCCGCAACCGTCATACTACTTGTAAGAACCAAAGCTAAACCAGCAAGCACATACTTGGTAGCAAGTGTTGATACAAATGGATGTGGCAAATGTAATTTTGTCAAAAGAAGTCCATTAAGTGTACCTATAACAATACCCATTAATAAAGCCATTGCAATCAGTACAATTGGATTTGATACACCACTTTTTACCGCAAGTCCCATTGTACAAGCACAAACAATTGCCGTTGCACCTACAGATAAATCTATACCCCCTGTAATCAAGGCAACTAACATTCCAGATGCAATCAATCCATTTATTGAAGTTTGTCTTAAAATATTCATAATATTATTCGCTGTTAAAAAATTTGATGTTGAAAATGTTAAAATAATACACAATACGAATAATGCCATCACCGAACTTAATCTCATTAATAAATCCTTAGTATTGTTATTCATTGAGTTCTCCTCCCCATGCTGCTTTCATAATATCTTCTTGATTGAAATGTTGCGAACCCTTTGAAATTTCCGCTTTCACTTCACCTTCTCTCATTACAATAATTCGATCAGACATTCCTAATATTTCAGGTAATTCTGAAGAAACCATTATAACGCACTTACCTTCATTTGTTAGTTTATTAATAACATTGTAAATCTCAACTTTAGCTGCCACATCAATTCCCCTTGTAGGTTCATCAAAAATGTAGATTTCAGCTTCTGTATTTAGCCATTTTCCTATAACAACTTTTTGCTGGTTACCACCTGATAATTTACCAACCGGTTCTTTAATAGATGGCGCTTTAATTTTCAGTGTTTTTAAACTTTCTTCCGAATCGAAATTCACTTTACAAAATTTCACAAAACCATTTTTCGAATATTTTTTCATATTAGATAAAATTAAATTAGCATTAATCGATTGTGAAAGAACAAGACCTTCTCTTTTTCTATCTTCTGTAAGGAAAGCGATTCCATTTTCTATAGAATGTCTTGGTGATTTAATTTTAACCTTTTTTCCATTAATATAGACTGCTCCACTATCATACTTATCCACTCCAAATATCGCTCTCATTGTTTCTGTTCTTCCAGCTCCAACCAAGCCAGCAAATCCCAGAACTTCACCTCTGTATGCTGTAAAATTTACACCTCTTAATACACCGATTGAATTTAAATTTTCCACTCTAAGAACTTCTTCACCTCTTGACGTCTTAACTTTAGGAAACAAATCCGCAACAGATCTTCCGACCATCGCCGAAATCAATTCGTCATGTGTAATATCTTTCATATTTTTAGTCAATACATATTGTCCATCTCGCATAACTGTCACACAATCACACAATTCAAATAATTCTTCCAATTTATGTGATACAAACATAATTGTAACTCCATCATCTCTAAGTTTGCGAACTATAGATATTAGTAAATCCACTTCTTTTTCGCCAAGAGAAGATGTCGGTTCATCCATAATAATTACTTTTGAATTCAATACAATTGCACGTGCTATTTCCACCATTTGCTGAACACCTATTCCATACGAACCGCAAGGTTTTTTAACGTCTATTTCTATTCCCAGTGATTTTAAAACTTCTGATGCTTTTTTATGCATATTTCCATAATCAAGTAATACGCTATTTTCTTTTTTAATTGTATGTCCCATAAATATATTATCAGTAACCGATAACATTGGAACAATGCTTAATTCTTGATATACACAAGAAATGCCTTTATTCTGTGAATCAATTGGATTTTTAAAATCAACCTTTTTTCCTTCAACAAGCATCTCACCTTCATCGACAGAATTAATACCTGTCAATGTCTTTATCAATGTAGATTTTCCAGCGCCATTTTCTCCAATAAGTCCATGAATTGTGCCTTTTTCAATTTTCATAGACATATTGCGCATTGCAACAACCCCTGGAAATTTTTTGGTGATATTTTTTAATTCTATTATTATGTCATTATTATCAGCCATTCTTTAACCAAATTCCTTTCCCATTTCTTATAAAATGTGGGAGAGGATCATCCCCCCCACACACTTTACTACTTGCTTAAATATTTATTCTGCTGACATTGCATTTAATTCCGCAAGATATTCTTCTGCGTTGTCTCCATCTATAACTTTAACTCCTGTGTCTACTCTTTCTTCTACTGTTTCTCCTAAAGCGGCAGCTAATGCATTTTCTACAGCAGCATAACCCATATTATATGGAGATTGTGCCACAGTTGCATATAATTCACCACTTATAACAGCTTCAACACCTGAAGAAATTCCATCAAATCCCATAAATTTAATATCACTTCTTCCTGCTAATTCTGCAGCTCTTTGAGCTGCCACTGCCATAGAATCCCCTACGCATAAAACAGCATCTATCTGGTCATAAGATTGCATGAAATTTTCCATAATACTTACTGATTTTTCTGCATTTGATTCAGCATATTGAGTATCAAGCACTTCAATATTTGCTTCTTCCATTGCAGCCTTATATCCAGCTACACGTTCTTCAGTTGCAGGATTTCCAGCAACAGAAGCAATAATTACAACTTTTGAACCTTCTTCTAATTTTTCAGCCATATATTGACCTCCAATATATGCTGCTTCTTCGTTACCGGTTCCGATAAATGAAACCTTATTTTCATATTCAGCATCTGTATCAACAAATAAAATTGGAATTGTTGCGTCTTTTAATTGCGTAACAACCATATCTGCTTGTGATGGAGCTATTGCTAATGCATCCACTTCACCAGAAGATAACATTGTTTCTATCATATTCATTTGTTCAGTATATGAAGTTTCTGAAGGTGGTCCTTGAAGCACAACTGTACAGCCAAGCTCTTCTTCTGCATCTTTTACACCTGCAGATACATAACTCCAGTATTCAGAAGATAATGTTTTAAGTACAACACCCACTGTAATATCTTCAGCGGTAAGTGTATTGCTCTCCGACGTTTCTGTTGCATCCGCAGTTCCTGTTGTTGCTGTTGTTTCTGATTCTTCACTTGAACATCCTGTAAAACTAAATAACATAACAATAACTATCGCAAACATACTCCACATTCTTTTTTTCATTTTTTAATTCTCCTCCATTTTGCCTTATAAAAATTTTATAAGATTCATTGTTTCACTACACCCATTTTTACCTTTTTATCTTTTCAACCTTATTTATTTACACGTTATTGTTAACTATATTTATTTTTAGTTAACTTTTCTTTTCCCTCCTTAATATGTTTGTGCAATTTATATATATATGTTGAAAATAAAGGTATAAATAATACATTTTGTACATTCATAACTTCGAATGACTTTTGTATTGTTTAATTATATTTTCTTTAGTTATTTATGTCAACACTTTTTGTGCATATTATACCTTTTTTTTATATTTTATTACGTTATATTGACATATTTGATTGTAAAAAGTCTTATATTTTATATATTATAAGAAATAATAATAAAAAATAACTAAAAATAACTTTTATTTTCTCTTTGTTATATTTAAAAATAAATTATTTTTTTATGTGTTGTTTAAGTGAATGTTATCTAAGTATTAGGTGTTATCTATTGCTATCTGTGATATTTAACCGATAATGAATATATAAAGATTCTTACAAAAAAAGGAGAATACAATATGAGTATGTCAATTGAATCATCAACCAGTAACATCAGCTCCTCTAGCGTGACTAATTATAAATCTAGAATTAATCAAATTGAATCTCAGATTCAAACTTACGAGTCTGAAATACTTTCTGAAACAGAAGAAGATGAAATATCAGATTTGGAAGATAAGATTTCTGAATTAGAAACCAAATTAGAGAAATTAGAACAACAAGCTTCAGCAAGTGAAAACACAAGTAGCACAGATTCCACAGATTCTACTAGTTCCACGAATAACAGCCTATCTTCTACTTCTTCTACAATCTATTCCGAATCTTCAAGTACAGATGAAGACACTCTTGCAATTAGTAGTCAAGGAAAAGTACTTTCTGACTCCTTAAAAATTGCTGACAAAAAAAATGAATCCAATGAGGAAGAAAAACAAGAAGAGAAAAACCAGACAATCAATGAAAACACTATTTCCCTTTGGGTTTAAACTCTACCTAAAAAATTCCAAAAAAATAGAAACTTTTCTAAATATTTAGAAAAGTTTCTATTTTTTATTTTATAAATCTAACTAGTTTTTATTACTTTATATCCTGTAATTCCAATCCCAAGTTGTGCGATCAATAATAAGATTACATATAGATAAAGTCCATGACTAGAATCTCCAGTGTCTACATCTGTATTTGTCAAATTCCCAATAAATTGGTCACTTTCTACTTCTCCATCTTTATCTATTCCCACTTCTATTGTTCCTTCTATATCATCTGATCGAACTGTATAATCTCCGTATGGCATGTCTTCAAATATAGCAATTCCATCTTCGTCTGCTTCTACTTCTCCTACTTTATTGCCATCCTCATCATATATTTCATAAATTACTCCAGGCAACGGATCTCCATTCGGATCAGTTCCTGTAATAATAATTGTTCCTCGAATTGTTTTATCTACAATTGTACCTGCATCAACTGTTTCAGATGTATTTTCAACAGTCACTGTTAATACTGTCTCCGATAATACATACCCTTCTGGTGCCTCTATCTCTTTAATATTGTAGGTTCCTTCTGCAAGTTCATCAAAATACACATATCCTTGAACATTTGTAATTGCAGTCTTTAATGGTGCTGTGTAATCTGTATCAGTTGAATTATACAATCCAATTTCAGCTCCAGCCAATGCCGTTCCATCTTCTTTGGTTTTTAATGCCTGTACGGATCCCCATGGATAAGCCGAATTTCTCTCATCAACAACTGTGAATCGAATCGTTTCCCCTTCTGTATCCACACTCACATCATAAACAGTTGTATTAATATCATACATTTCCGGTGCAATTAATTCTTTTACACTGTAGTTTCCATATGGGATATCTTCAAAAACAAGAATCCCTTCTCCATTTGTAACCTTTTGTTCTAACAATGTTGTTCCACTATATAATCCAAAAGTTGCATTCTCAAGTGGATCTCCAACTACATTTTGTTTCTCAATTTGAATATCTGATTCAAGCAATCTATTGGTAAAATCTCCTAAATCATAAGTCTGTCCATCTATCTGAATATCTACAGATAATGTCGCAGAGGATAATGCATAGTGAGAAGCTGCCTGCGTTTCTTTAATTACATAACTTCCATAAGCAATATCTGTAAACTGAACAATTCCACTTGCATTAGAAGTTGCTGCTGCAATCGGTACTGTAAAACTCGTATCAGTAGAAGCATATATCTCAAATTGTGCTCCTGATATAGGTAGATTTGTATCAACATCTACTTTTTTAAATTCCACATTTCCACGAATCATTGTATTAGACACACTACTAGGTGTTGCTTGCACTGTAGCACCTTCTGTAGTAATCGTAGCTGTTAATGTTTCTGTACTTAACACATATCCTGTAGGTGGTATTGTCTCTTTAATTGTATAGCTACCATAATCCACATTTTCAAATTCGACCAATCCAGTTGATGTACTAACCGCTGTTGTTACAATATCTGAATTTGAATCATATAAAGTAAATGTAGCTCCTGATAATGCATTTCCATCTTCATCTGTTTTTGTAAATGTAATTATACCTTTTATAATGTCATTATCCCATTCTGTTGTTACATCTTTTTCTGTTGCTGTATTATAAACTATATAATCTTTTGCAACCGTATCTAAATTATATCCCGTTGGAGCTGTATATTCTTTCACTGAATATGGCACTCCAAATCTTAAATCTCCAAATACAGCCTCACCTGAAGCATCCGTTGTCACTTCATCTATTGCATTTCCGTATTGATCATAGAGACGGAATACTGCTCCTTCTAATACCGTACTAGAATCCTCAGAATTCACTTTTGTAATTGATATTGTTCCTGTATCTGTACTTACTTTACTTCCAGTCTCAATCCAAGAAACCACAATATTATTAGCCGTTGAAGTCTGTTCCTGACCCGTTCCCGAAAAGGAAATACTGTTAGAAAATGGAGATAAACTTTGATCCTGTATATAAGTCCTATAAGTTAATATATAACCATTTTCCACAGGTGATGGAATTACAAACAAAAATTCTTTGGTATCAAAATCATATTTTACATTATCGGAAGTTAAAGCAATTTCCGAGCCTGTTATTAAATTTCCACTAGCATCAATAGATTGATGAGCCAATATAATTGAAGAAGTATCCAAAAGCAATCCATCTTGAATTGTATCTGTAAGCTCTCCAGTAGAAAGCCCAACATCATTGGAATTAATAATAACTGTCCAGTCTATATATCGATTACCCGATGTATAATCTGCTGTTTTTCCAACAACAATATTTTCAATATCCTGAGTTCCTATATCACTAATAGGAGCAGTTAAATTATCATGATCAATTGTAATTGTATTACTTACCGTTTTGGTTCCATTGGTATAGAACAATGAAAGATCTGTTATTTCTGTCTGATAAGTAAAAGTAAATTCTGTTGATTGTAACCCTGTTATATCATAAGTGAAAAAAGCATTATCAGATTCAGTTGCTGCCGTATAATTAAAGGTTCCTGCAGATACTGTTCCTGAAGTAATCTGGAAAGAATTATCCACATATTCCTGACCATCGGGTATAATATCTTCTATCTCAACATTATTCAAATCTATATTATTATCATTCACAACCACTTCCCATGTAATAAGTCTAGTTGTGTAATCATAATCAATTCCTGTTTTATCTATAATTTGACTATCTACTACCTGTGATCCAGTAGAAGTAGATGAATAAGTACTATCATTTGTCAATGTTGCAGTATTATATAATGTTGTCTGAACATTAGATTTATATACATCTTCATCTGTAATCTGTGTTTTATACTCTATTGTATAAGCACCCGTAATTGTAGAATCAAAGGTATATGTTAATCGTCCTGTAGATGTCGTATCTCCAGCTGATGCCGCAACATAATTAAATCCTAAAGACAAAGCCCCATTATCAATGGACTCTGATCCAGAGACAAATTCCTGTCCTATTGGAATATCATCTGTAACCACTGCATCTGTAAGTGTTACCTCATTGCTATTTACAACTATTTTCCATGTAATTTGACCTGTTGCTGCATCATATGACTGACCTGTTTTCTTAATTGCATTTGATTTAACTCCAACACCTTTAAAATCTGTAACTGCTGTTGTAAATTCATCTGCATCCAAGCTTACATTATTAGTATATGTTGTTGTTCCATTGGATAAATATCTTTCTTCTTCAACATCAGTAGAAAAAGTGATACTATGTTCTTCGCTAATAGAACCAAGATTAAATGTTAATATCTGACCAGTTTCTGAATAGGTAGTGCTCGCCCCATCCAATAAGACTGTAGCTGCATCTAGTGTTAATCCAGTAGGAATTGTCTCTGTAATAATCACATTTGTAAGATCAAATTCACTTTCATTTATGGTAATTGTCCAATCAATTTGATGAGTTGCTGAATTATAAGAACCTGTTTTTTCTAAAATATCAATTGGAATATCTACCTCTGCTATATTTGAATTTACAGTACCTACATCACTTGTAAGTTCACTGCTATTAGATACTGTATATTCTGATAGATCCGGTGTTAAAACAGTTAGATCCAATAATGTCTTAAATTCAACTATTTGCTCATCCGTAATATAGCTAGGAAAATCATAAGTCAATAAATTCCCAGAATAATCATAATCTGCGCCATCTATTACTACATCATTCACCTTTAATGAACCTGGTATAAATGTTTGGTCTGTTGATATCTGGTCTGAAATAGAACCATTCAACATCATTTCATCATTTGGATTTACAACCATAGTCCATGTAATTTCATTGGTTGTTTCATCGTATACTCCCGTTTTGGTAACACCAATATCTTCAAGTGTTGGATCTTCAAAATCAACAGTAATCACTACCGGTGAAGCAGTGCCTCCTATATCGAAAGAAATGTTAGTTGAACCTCCTTGCTCCACTTCTTCTTCATCAAATCCTAAAGTAAACCAAAAAGAGCCTACAATGCCTGAATTAGTTGCAGCAAATTCTGTAAATGTTAATTCAATTTCACCATTTGTTGAAAGCACACCATTTGCTACAATATCACCAAAATCTGTACTAATCCCAAAAGATGTACCTGCACTTATTAATATCTCTGGAGGAATAGTAATAACAAAAGTATCTCCTGCTGCTACATCTCCTGCATTAGGAATTGCAAAATCATAAGAAAGAATTAATTCCGAATCCAACTCAATATCAGTCCCCAATGGATTTCCATCTGTATCTGTCAAACTAACTCCCGTGATTAGATCATAGCTAGTTGTCAGACTCGCCGCATTCACCTCATTTTTATTCATAAAAAATGGTAATACTTGGGCAATTAATAATAATACTATTAATCCCATTTTCCCTATTTTCTGTAATTTTCCCCTCATTCTTATGCTCCTTTACTTATTAAAATTTGGCATCTGTATTTCATCTACTTTTCCCTATATATTATTTAAAAAATAATTAAATATTACCTATATCATAACACAAATTAGTATTGATTACCATTATTTAATGCTAAAAAAAAGAATAGACAATTCATATTTCTACGAATTGTCTATTCTTTTTTAATAAACAGGGGCAGTAGGATTTGAACCCACGACATTTGGTTTTGGAGACCAACGCTCTACCAGCTGAACTATACCCCTATCTTCTTGCCAAGCTTATGCAATTGGCACTTCATATTTATAACATATTATATTTGTAAATGCAACCCTGAATTGTTATAATTTTTCAAAAAATTCACACTTCTTTGGATTTACAATAGATATCCATAATCTCTCTTACTTCATCTGTAATATCCCTTTGATATGCTATTTCATTCTCCATTCCTCGAGACTTGTCATTTGCTACTAAAGCTGCTTTTAATAATTGATCCAATAACTTGCCTATACTCATTGCTTTTTCCTGTTGTTCCACTGATTTGGCATAGATTCTATTCATAGTATCAATCATAGATTCTACATAATGATTTACTAATTGTACTGTTTCCGAAATATCATTGGATGAATCCGATGACTGTTCTGCTAACACTCCAACTTCTGATACCACCAATGCAAAACCTTCCCCTGCTTTTCCTGCTTTTGCCGCTTCAATTGCCGCATTTCTAGATAATGTATTGGTCTTATTTGCTAATTGACCAACCGTACTTGCAAAATCTTGAATGGATTGAGCCAAAACTTCTAATTGTTGAATCTCTGTTGCTGATTCTTCCACAATATTATTCAATTCTAAAACATCCTCTACAATTCCTTCAATATTCGTGATTCCTTCTTTTACTAAATTAAGAGATGTATCTGATGAATTAATTACATCAAAAGCATGTTTTTCTACTTTTAATTGTGATTCATCTAAATGAGATATAATCTCCTGAAATTCCTTCACAAAATCTTCGCACATTTTTTCCTCCCGTAATACTTTATTTCATACTTCCTCACTAATCCGCCGCAAGAGCCGGGCTCTGAGGGGGACTTACCTACTAATCCGCCGCAAGAGCCAGGCTCCGAGGGGGACTTACCTACTAATCCGCCGCAAGAGCTAGGCTCTGAGAGGGGGACTTACCTACTAATCCGCCGCAAGAGCTAGGCTCCGAGGGGGACTTTCAACTTTAATTTTAATCTAACTCGGAAATAGACTTAATTCCCCTAAGTTTGATGCGTGATTCTGGTCCTATTATTTTTAAACAAGATTCTGGAAGAATACATTCTTCAAATCCCAATTTAATTGCTTCATTTACCCTTTGTTTTACTTGATTAACGGATCGAACTTCTCCTGCAAGACCCACCTCCCCAAATGCAATCATTCTTTCATCCAATGGTTTATTTCTAAAACTTGAGATAATAGACATTACAATTCCCAAATCCAATGCCGGTTCATTTACTTTCATTCCTCCAGCAATATTAAGATATGCATCACAACCTGATAACTGCATTCCCATTTTCTTCTCTAATACTGCCATCAAAAGATTTACTCTATTGTAATCCACTCCTGCTGCAGTTCTTCTAGGCATCCCAAAATTACTATGGCAGACACGTGCTTGTATCTCTATTAAAATCGGTCTTGTTCCTTCCATAATACATGCAACCACAGAACCTGGTTCCCCTTGCAATCTTCCACTTAACATATATTCAGATGGATTCAACACTTCTCTAAGTCCTTGTTGTCCCATTTCAAAAACACCGATTTCGTCCGTTGCACCAAATCGATTCTTCACCGCTCGAATAATACGGTACATCTCACTGCGCTCTCCTTCGAAATACAGAACTGTATCCACCATATGCTCTAAAACTCTTGGTCCGGCAACCACACCTTCTTTGGTAACATGCCCCACTATAAATATAGTAACTCCCAATCCTTTTGCTATTGTTAACAATGCATTGGTAGAAGCTCTTACCTGACTTACACTTCCCGGTGCCGAATCAGAGGTTTCGCAAAACATAGTCTGAATAGAATCAATTACTACAACTGCAGGTTGAATTTTTCTAATTGCATCTTCAATTAAAGATAGATTTGTCTCACATAACAGATAAAATTCATCCTTCATCTGTCCTACTCTTTCTGCTCTCATCTTGATCTGCTTCAAAGATTCTTCTCCAGAAATATATAACACTGTACGACTCTCTGCAATATTTTTGCAAACTTGCAATAAGATGGTAGATTTTCCAATTCCCGGATCTCCGCCCACCAAAACAAGGGACCCCAATACAATACCGCCTCCCAGTACTCTATCTAGCTCCTCAAATCCACAACTGAATCGGTTCTCTTCTGTTATATCAACTTCTGCAATTCTCACTGGCACACTTCCCGTTAACGTTGGCGAAGCTGTACCTTTTGTAGGTTTAGACTTTGGTTCTTCTACAAAAGAATTCCATTCTTTACAAGCAGGACACTGTCCTAACCACTTACTTGATTCATTTCCACATTCTTTACAAAAAAATACTGTTGTTTTACTTTTTGCCACTTTATTCTCCAAATAATCAAAGGCTGTGATTATCCACAGCCTTTGTATCCTTAATTATTTCTGAACGATCTTAATCATTTCTGAAGTCCCCATAATCTCAAGACTAAAGCTAAGCTTACCACTAATATTGGTCTTCATACTTCCAATGCTAGTCTCATCTACATAGATCTCATATTCTGTGGATGGTTCTAATTCCATTGTTATCTGTGGATCTTCAACACCTTCAACTTCCATTGTTACAAGACCATCTTGCATTGATAACTTATGAACTGCCGTTCCTGGAACTGACTCATATATGAGCATTCCGTTTTTCTCTAATTTGGTAATTTCCTTAAACGTCTTTACCTTATAGATGTCTCCATTAAATTCAACGTTATCTAGCTTTGACTTTGTGTCTAAATGATAATCACCAAAACTAATTGTATTATCATCTTCAATACGAATTAATCCGTCTATTACAGACATGTACGTTCCTCCTGTATTCCAAATAATTTGTATCCGTGCTCTACATTGGCACAAGACCTATTGGGAATTTCTATTTATTCTATTATTATAATATAAACAGCGTTTTAATTCTACACTATTTTACAGAAAACATTAGTTTTTCGTCCGATTTCTCAATTTCTTCTAAGGAACCCTGATAACTAACCAATACATTATCTCCTTCTTTCACTTTTCCAATTAAGATTTGTTCTGCTAATTCGTCTTCTACTTTGCTTTGCAATGCTCTTTTAAGAGGTCTTGCTCCATATTTCTGATCATACCCTGATTCAATAATGAATTTTTTTGCATTTTCATCTAATTCAATTGTTAGATCCATTTGTTCTGTAATCCTACTATTAATTGAATTAACCATGATATCCACAATCTGTCCAACATTTTCCTTGGTAAGCATATGAAATACAATCATTTCATCAATACGATTTAAAAATTCTGGTTTAAATATTCTTCTTACTTCTTCCATTACCTTGGATTTCATTGTTTTATATTCCTGATCTGGATCTGTAGAAGCACTAAAACCAAGATTTTTAGGTGCTATTATATTCTCTGCCCCTGCATTACTGGTCATAATAATAATTGTATTTTTAAAATCAATTTTTCGTCCTGTAGAATCTGTAACCAAACCATCATCTAATATTTGTAATAAAATATTAAATACATCTGGATGTGCTTTTTCAATTTCATCAAACAATACAACTGAATATGGATTTCTTCTTACTTTTTCACTAAGTTGGCCACCTTCTTCATATCCAACATATCCAGGAGGAGAACCTATCATCTTAGAAACGCTATGTTTTTCCATATATTCAGACATATCTACTCGAATTAAAGAAGCCTCATTTCCAAACATAGCATCTGCTAAAGTTCTAGAAAGCTCTGTTTTTCCTACACCTGTTGGTCCTAAAAACAAAAAGGAACCTGTTGGTCTTTTTGGATCTTTTAATCCCACTCTACCTCTTCTTATTGCCTTTGCTATGGCATCCACGGCTTCTTCCTGACCTACCACTCTTTGATGAAGAGTCTCTTCTAACTGCATTAATTTTTCCGATTCACCTAGTGCTAATTTCTGAATTGGAATTTTCGTCCAATCAGCTACCGCAGAAGCAATATCATCTTCTGTAACTGTAAGGGTACGATCTGCTTTATCTTTTTGCCATTTAGTATTTAATTTCTCCAGTTTTTCAATTTTTTTAAGCTGTTTTTTCTTAATGTCTCCAGCTTTTTCATATGCTTCTATTTTAATTGCATCTTCTTTGGTTTGGTCCATTTTTGCAATTTCAATTTCTAATTTACCAATTTCTGGCGGCTTTACATAAGTCCCTAATCTAGCTTTAGAAGATGCTTCATCGATTAAATCAATCGCTTTATCTGGTAAAAATCTATCATTAATATATCTTTTTGACATTTTCACAGCTGCAACTAATGCATCATCTGTAATGGTCACTGAATGATGATCTTCATAAGCGCCTCTTAAACCTTTTAATATTTCAATGGCTTGCTCTTCAGAAGGTTCTTCCACATTTACAGGTTGAAATCTTCTTTCTAATGCAGTATCTTTCTCAATATATTTACGATATTCATTAATGGTTGTAGCACCTACAATCTGAACTTCTCCTCTTGCCAAAGAAGGTTTCAGAATATTAGAAGCATCAATTGCACCTTCTGCTCCACCTGCTCCTATAATCGTATGGAGCTCATCAATAAACAATAATACATTTCCAGCACTTCTTACTTCATTAATTACTTTTTTAATTCTTTCTTCAAATTCTCCTCTATATTTGGATCCCGCTATCATTCCAGATAAATCCAATGTCAAAAGTCTTTTATCCTTTATTGTATCCGGCACATCTCCGTCCACGATTTTAATTGCAAGCCCCTCTACTATGGCTGTTTTACCAACTCCTGGTTCTCCAACCAAACATGGATTATTTTTAGTTCTTCTACTACTAATCTGAATTAAACGTTGAATCTCCACTTCTCTCCCTATTACTGGGTCAAGTTTACCTTCTCTCGCTAATTGCGTTAAATCCCTACTATACTGATCCAAGGTTGCTGTCTGAGATTTCTTTTTATTTTTATTCATTCCTATTTCTTCTTTATAGGCATTGCCATCTTCTCCCATAGCAATCATAAGGTCTATATATACTTTTTGAATGCTGATACCTATTGTATTTAACAATCTCGTTGCAACACTTTCATTTTCTTTAATCATTCCAATTAAAATATGTTCAGTCCCTACCAGTTGGGAACCAAATCTCTTAGCCTCTCTTCTAGCACTTTCAAGAATTCTAACTGATCTTGGTGTATAAGAATCTGGTTCTGTAATACCCACTCTCATATCAGGATTAATCAACTGATTCACAATTTCAATTACTTTTTCCTCACTTACACCATTTTTCACAAGCACAGAATTTGCCATACAATCTTCTGTTCTTAAAAGACCTACTAAAATATGTTCAGATCCTACACTTCCATGTCCAAATTCAAATGCAGCACTTGCTGCGTATTGTAATGCCTCTTCGGCTTTTTTTGTAAATCCACTTTGCATAAAATACCTTCCTCTCTCAAATTAAATTACATTCGGTATGTTTTCTCTTATATATTGCGCTCTCGCCATGTCCACCTCTTCCACAGAAAGAGATTTCGGACTCTTATTATCAATAACGGATGTTTGAATATCCATCACAATTCTATTAATTCTATATTGGTCCATATTCTCAAATTTTAAAATTCCCAACGATATTCCAAGCATAATCTCTGAAATCAAGGTCATAGCGTCTTTCATATCTAATTTACGGGCGTATTTCATCACTCCGTAGGATTTATGAATCTCGTCTTCCATCTGAATTCTATCTGCATCATAAAAATAATCTCTTTGATCTCTTTCTTGATTAATCAACTGATTTACAATATCATCTAGATCTCTAATAATCTCTGATTCTTCCTGTCCCAAGGATTTTTGGCTGGATACCTGATAAAGATCTCCATATCCTCCTTCAGAATCTCCATATAGGGTTTTGAATTTAATTCCAAATCTAGCTAATTCTGTACTAATACGAGTTAATCTTCTCGCTTCTGTTAATGCCGGTAAATGCAAAGTATAACTAGCTCTCATTCCTGTTCCTATATTGGTAGGAAAAATAGTTTTATACCCATATTTTTCATCATAAGCATAATCAAATCGGCCATCAATATAATCATCAATTTCATTGGCTTTTTTAAAACAACTCATTAAATTCATTCCGCTAGATAACACCTGTATTCTAACATGATCTTCCGCATTTAACATAATTGAGGTGCCTTCATCTGGTGATAATAAAACCGCACCTTTTCCTGCTGCAAGATAGGATCCAATCTGCCTTTTTTCCCTTAATGCATTTCTTCTGGATTCACTACAATTACTCATATAGATACAATTATATTCGTCTACAAAATCTTCCTGAAATCGATTGACAACTTCTCCTGTCATCTTTGCTGCATCCTCGGCCGAAATTCGGTCTGCAAATAAATATTCATTGAAATTTCTTGCAAGTCTAATTCTACTAGAAAGTACTACATCTTCATTTTTCCCTTTTTGATCATACCACTTAGTCATCAGAGCCTTCCTTTCCTTTGAGTTCTGCAATCATATCTCTACATTTAGCCGCTTCTGAAAAATCTTCCTCTTTAACAGCTGTTCTTAATCGTTTATCCAAAATCTCAATCTCAATTTTAATGTCTTTTTCTTCATGCATTTCCTGAATCTCTTTCATTGTCTTTGCACCTTCTGCTCTATAAGCCAAAGGACGCTTTCCTACATGCGTATCGCTTCCCTGAAGTCTTTTAATTTTATCTGAAATCAAGAGCCCAAAAACATCATAACATTCTGGACAACCAAAACTAGAATTATGAATAAATTCTCCATAAGTCATCTTACAATTAGGACATTGCACCTGTATGGCTGGATCTTGATCTTCTGTATCTTTAGAATCTAGCTGTCTTCCAAATATTCCTGAAAGGAGTTTTGTGAAATTCAAGTCATTATCAAATGCATTTGTGTAGTAACTTACATCTGTCTTAGCCGCACACTCTCCACAGAGATGATGTTCATTCTTAATTCCATTAATAATTTCCGTATAATGAAATGTCGCCAAATTCTTTTTACACTTTTCACATAACATATTTAATTCCTCCTTTTACCTCATTAAAATATAATTATTCCTTCTTGTAATAATTAATATTTTAATTTTCGTTTTCATTTTCAAATTCACTAATAATACTATCTATTAACGTATGTATCTCATCTGTTTTCACATTTTTGCACATTGCTTTTGCAATAACGACTCTTAACTCATCTGACAAAGTTTGCATTGCTTGAATTCTATCAACGTCCAAGGCTATAATTGCACCATGTCTTCTATCAAGCTTAATATACCCTTCTTGTCTTAATAAAGTATATGCTTTATTAACTGTATGCATATTAATTCCTATTATTTCTGCCAATTGTCTTACTGAAGGCAATGAATCCCCTTCGCGCATCTGCTCATTTGCAATTCCAAAGATAACTTGATTACACAACTGCATATACAAGGCTTCATCACTATTAAAATCAATTCTAAAAATCACTTAACCACCTCTTCTTCTGTCGTATCTAAGATTGCAGTTCCTAACTGTTATATATCTACTATAACAAAGAAACGTAGGAAAATCAACCTTTTTGATTTCCTACGTTTCAACTATGTTTTAAATTCTTTTATAAAAAAGTCTCTTCGTCTTCATCTGTTTGAATATCCACTGTTTGAATATCTTCTTCCGATTCTTCAGGCTCTTTTTCTTGCTCTATTGGTTCTATTTCATCATCATCATCTGTAATCTCAATGATTTCTGCTTGAATATCATCTGTATCGTCGTCATCTTCCTCTTCAGGGTCTTCGGAATTCTCTTGTTCTTGCAATTCTTCAGTTTCTTTTACATTCATAGCTTCTTGTTCAAAAGAATTCATCTCTTCTTCTGTAATCTCTTCTCCTGTAATCTCTTCATCTATAGTTGTTTTCCCTATTATTTCATCTTCTAAAGATTCTAATTCCACTTCTTCAATCGAGCTTTCTTCTATATTATTTTGTAGATTTTGTTCTGATTCTTCTTCCTGCTCTTCTTCCTGCTCTTCTTTCACTTCTTCTTCCGAATCCATTGGATCTTGCATAGCTGCAACAAAATCTGCCCTATTAACTTCATCCTCCTGATACTCTTGTACCAATTCAGACTCCTTTGATTCTTCCATTAAATATTCTTCGTCAGAATCTTGTATTCCTATCGCATAATCCACTTCCTCAGAATCTTGTAATTCTTCTAACTCATCTGGGTCTTCTGGGTCTTCTGGGTCTTCTGGGTCTTCAGAATCTTTGTTTCTTTTTGCAAAGAGAATTAATAATAATACAGCAATTAAAACCGCAACACCTGCTACTGCTAAAATAATAATTTTCAAAATTTTAATTTGAGATTCTACAGAATCATTCACTGTCTGAGCACTTTGATATTCACTAGACAATTGATTGTATTCACTTTCCAAGCTACTATATTCTTCATCTACAGTTGTTTCTTGGTCTGCTTCTGATATATTCATTCTCTGTATAGAACCATCTAATGCATCATAGCTATACCATTTTACATCTCCGGCACTATTCATTGCATATATATATACGAAATCTGAATCTGTTGTACTTACATAAGCTGTTATCTTATCTCCGAAAACATCTGTTGTTGTAAGTGAAGTTCCTGCTGGTACATAACTTGTATCTGCTGTATTCATAAGAATATATGTATTTCCATCAGCTTCTACTTCTTGATATTTAAAGAAAGTATCTTTCTCTTCATTATAAAGATAAAATGCTGTTTGTTTGTTAGAATTTTGTAAAAGATATCCTGTTAATCCTAATGAACTATTTACGCCACCTCTTACTTCTCCATCTTTGTAAGTTAAGCTCTTTAATTCAAATCCACTTGGAAGATCCTCTTCTGAAAAATCCGAAGTAATTTCATAATTCACTCCATCAATGGTAATTCCTACTTCATCAATTGCTTCTGTGGTTGGTGCTTCCGTAGTTGTTGGTGGTTCTGTAGGTGCATCCGATCTCACAATATTAATCGTATAATTCCGCGTAGTCCCATTTTCCGCTATTACCGTAATCGTAACTGGGTTACTTCCATAATTAAGTACTACAGGATTACTTGTACTCATCGATGATGTCGCTGTGCTTTGGGATTTTGTATAATTAATATTAGCTGATGTAACTGTGTCTGCAACATAAGCTGTATAGCTTGTTGTCCCAGATGAAAATCCAGGGTCAAGCCCTGCCTCATTAACACTTAAAGAACTTAAACTCGCATCATCTGACCCCAAAGCACCAATGAAAATTGAAGTGTTTGAAACAGTAGGTATAAATTGCTCACTATTACCATCTCCATAAAGCCCTCAATCAACAATAGAAATAGCTGCTGTTCCAACACTCTGTGCTTCAAATGTAAAAGACCATGATTCAGAATTTTTCAAAGTGTCTGTATCTAAGTTCATAAAATTAATAGACAACGGATTTGAACCACTTACATCTCCACTGATATATTTCAATTTAGAAGTGTCATATTGAAGATAATACTGTGCACCTGAAACCCCCGAACTATTAGTTACTGTTACTGTCACTGTCACCTGCTTCCCCACTGTTGTGGAAGAGCTACTTGTTGTAATCGTTATGCTTCCCGTACTGGCAGCCTCTATTTTGATGCTATTCATATAAATTGTCATTATAAAAAGAATAGAACATAATAGATATATATTTATTTTTTTGATTTTCATTACACTCTCCTTTATCTTGTTTGCACTATAGCTTTATTTTGTAAGACATATCCTCGAAATTTTAGAAAGTCTAATAAATTAATAACTCCATCGTCTGATGCATCCATATTTGCTGCTTCCAAATAAACTCCACTCAAGCCAGTATCTTCTAATATTTTTTTCCTAAGCTTCAAAAAATCTAAAAGATTA
>JBFHFI010000002.1:0-42749 GCA_041583675.1 Butyrivibrio sp.
ATATGACTGTTTTTTCAAAATTATTATATGAAAAGGTGGGGGGATTTCGAAAAGAATATGATGGAAGTCAAGATCACGACTTAATTCTAAGATTAACGGAAAAGGCTAATCATATTGAGCATATTCCGGAAATTTTATATTTTTGGAGAGCCCATGAAGCTTCGGTAGTAGAAAATATTCTTGCAAAAGAATATGCAATTCAAGCTGGACAAAGGGCGGTAAAAGATCATTTATCTAAATTAGGATATCAGGTTCGAGTTACATCCTCCGAAGTTTATCCGACGATATATAAAATTGAATATGAGATTCAAAAGAACCCTATGATATCGATTATTATTTTAAATCATAATCATATGAAAGACTTAAAAACATGTATCGATTCTGTATTTAATAGCACATATTTGAATTATGAAATTATTGTTGTGGAAAATAATAGTAATGAACAAGAGCTTTTTACTTATTATAAAGAAATAGAGAGATTACAGAATGTTACGGTGATTACAAGAAATAGGCCATTTAATTATTCAGAATTTAATAACTATGGAGCATCGGTTGCCAAAGGGGAGCATTTAATATTTTTAAATAATGATACGCAAATAATAGCTCGAAATTGGATGGAAGAAATGCTTATGTTTAGCCAACGAAATGATATTGGTGCAGTGGGCGCTCGTTTGTTTTTTGAAAATAATACATTACAACATTGTTATGTCATAACTGGAATAGGGGAAGATGGTATTGCAGTGCATGCGGGACTTGGGCTTGCAAAAAATGATTATGGATATTTAGATAGAATTGGATTTCATCAAAATGTACAAGCGGTAACAGGAGCGTGTATGATGATTGAAAAAATAAAATTTATACAAGTTAAGGGTTTTGACGAACAGTTGCCTATATCGTATAATGATGTTGATTTATGCTTGAAACTGAGATCTAATAATTATTTGAATTTATATACGCCATTTGCAACATTATATCATTTTGAGTCACAAACAAGAGGAATGGATGAAAATAAAAATAATAGAAATAGACTAAAAAAAGAAGCGGAATATATGCATTTGAAATGGGGAGAGCAACTAAATGATCCTTATTACAATCCGAATTTTTCAAAAGAAAAGGCATATTTGTTGAGGTGAAAAATGAAATTTAGTAGAATCACAAAAATAAAATCATATATGCAAAGATACGGAATTGTAAAATTAGGATATAAAGTTCTGGAGAAACGACATAATCGAGGGGAAGAATTTCTGGATTATCGATTAGAGTCCATTAAGGAGTTAGAGGCTTTAGAACAAAAAAAGCATATTTTTTCAAATACACCATGTATTAGTTTGATTATGCCAACCTATAATACAAATGCAAGGGCGTTATCAGAGACTTTACAATCTGTTTTAAAACAGACCTATTCAAACTGGCAATTATGTATTGCAGACGGAGGGGAAAATTCCGTTGAAATGGTTGTGAAACAAAATATGGGTAATGATCAACGTGTTAATTATATAAAATTAAAAACTAATCTAGGGATTTCAGGAAATTCCAATGCAGCATTAGATATGGCTAAGGGGGAATACATAGGATTATTAGATCACGATGATATATTAGAACCTGATGCATTGTATCAAGTGGTAGATAGTATCAATCAATTTGATTCAGAAATAATATATACAGATGAAGATAAAACAACAGAAGATTTAAAACAATATTTTTCGCCTTATTATAAGCCTGATTTTAATAAAAGCTTATTATTATCGAATAATTATATTTGTCATTTTTGTGTTATTAAAAAAAGAATTATAGATACTATTGGTGGATTTAGAAGTGAATTTGATGGAGCTCAAGATTATGATCTATTTCTTAGGGCGAGTGAATTCACAGATAAAATAAATCATATCCCGAAAGTACTTTATCATTGGCGAGTGGGGGCTGATTCAACTTCGGACAATCCTTTTAATAAAGAATATGCATTTTACGCAGGAAAAAGGGCTTTAGAAGATTATATTATGCGTAATGGATTAAAAAAACGTGCAAAAGTTATAGAGTTAGAGGATCCAGGATATTTTAGGATTACATATACGCCATCTAAAAAATCAAAGGCGTGTATTTTATATGTGGGAGAGAATATTTCCCAGGGGAATTTGGAATGTACGCATTATCTAATTTTAGAAAAAGGCATGAAGATTTCCAAGAATTGGGAACAAGATTTATTAGGAAGAGCAGAGTTTAGTAAAAGTGAGATTGTTGTTCCTAAAATTGTGTCAAAAGGAAAATACGTATATAATGGACTTGCAAAGGCGGGGAATGGATTTACCTGGAACCTTAAAGGAAAACCATCCTGGTATAGGGGTAGATTTAATTTGGGAATATCGAATCTTGATATTAACAAGGCACCATCCAGTGGAATTTTGGTAAGTAGGAAGATATTTGAAAAAATACAAAATAATACCCAAGATGAAATAGATAATACCCAAGGAGTTTTTCAAGGGATAAATATAGTATATGCACCAGAAGTGAAAATTAAAAAATAGGGGGGATATCATGAATCTAGTGACAATCGTAATACCGAATTATAATGGTGGAAAATATATTTCTAAATGTCTCGAAGCTTTAAAAAAACAGACTTTCCAAGAATTTAAAGTTCTTATTGTAGATAATGGTTCAGAAGATGAGAGTCTTGCTTTCATTTACGAAAATCAAGGATTTTTAGATCTAGCTGTTATTCAATTGGATAATAATTATGGGTTTTCAAGAGCAGTAAATGAAGGGATACGCGCAAGTGAGTCAGAATATATTATTTTGCTTAATAATGATACTTATGTTGGTATAAGATTTGTGGAAAAACTAATCAAGAGTATCCAAGAATCAGATGATATCTTTTCATCTCAAGCTCTTATGCTTCAATATCATAATAGACAATTGGTGGATAGTGCAGGAGATTATTTTTGCATACTTGGATGGGCTTATGCAGAGGGGAAAGATGAAAAGGCTTCAATGCATAATAAGAAAAAAGAAATTTTTTCATCCTGTGCAGGAGCGGCAATTTATAGAAAAAGTATATTAGATGAAATAGGATTGTTTGATGAAACTTTTTTTGCATATTTAGAAGATGTAGATATTTCTTACAGAGCTAAAATTTATGGATATAGAAATGTATATTCTCCAGAGGCTAAGGTATTACATATAGGAAGTGGTGTAAGCGGTTCTAGATATAATGCTTTTAAAGTGAGCCTGGCTTCTCGAAATGCAATTTTACTTATGTATAAGAATTTTTCTAATTGGCAAATCATGGTTAATTTCATACCTGTTTTATGTGGAATTATTATAAAGACTATGTATTTTGCAAGAAAAAAACTTGCAGGAGAATATTTAAAAGGTGTATTTAGTGCATTGTCTAGATTGCCTCAATTACAAAGAGTGCAGTCAGAAAAAGCTGATTATATTCAAATAGAAAAAGAACTTTTGTGGAATACATTAAAACGAATTGGGATAAATGAAAAGAGATAATAAATGAATAATTATAAAAAAATAGCAAAAGAATATCATGTAATAGGATATATTTGTTTATCAATTATATTTTTTTTGACCGCTTATTTGGTGAAATGGTATGCATATAATGCGGTAGTAGCTTCCTATGGGGAAAAAGCAGTCACCCTGTATAAATGGTATAATAATATTATAGTTATTTTATTCTTAGGCGGAACTTTTATTTTTTATATTACATGGATTAAAACATTTGCAATTGAGAAAATCTTTTTAGGGATTTGTTTGATCACAGGGCTTATTTTTATGATAGTAATTCCACCTAATGGAGCAGCAGATGAAGATAAGCATATGTTTAAAGTAAATGATTTTGTAAATATGGTTACAGGAGTTGGACAAGCAGAGGAAGACACAATATATCTTATTAGGGAAAGTGATGCGAATAGTGAATATGATAGAAGTATTAGTGCATCAAGTTATATAAATTATAGTGAGAATTTTTTTCAAATACATGCCTCTAATAAAATAGAGGAAGTGGTTTCTACAGAAGCATATGATTATAATAATTCTACTATTCTATTTTATTTTCCAGCGGTAATTGGACTTTTTTTTGCGAGAATACTGGGATTAGGAACAGCTTTGACCTATTTACTGGCAAGAAGTATGATGTTACTTGTATATGCTTTTTTAGGGTATTTTTCCATTAAAAAATTACCGGTGGGTAAATTAACTTTGGCACTTATTTTGCTTATGCCAATGAGTATTCAAAGGGCTGCTTGTATTTCACAAGATGCGGTGATTCATGGAATGGTATTTTTGTTTCTATCTTATGTAATTTATTATATGGTGGAAAAACAAAAAATAGTATGGAAAGATGCGATTATATTGGGAATTGCTGGGGTGTTTGTTATTGTAGCAAAGGGGGGAGTTTTATTACCTCTTCTTTTGATTTTGTTTATGATACCGAAAGAAGCATTTGGAAAAAGGTCTAGATATAAATATGTGGTAATTGGTTCAATGCTTGGTACGATTCTAGTATATATGTTTTCTAATTATGATACGGTATTAGATTTGCTGATTTCTTCAAAAGGCGTGGAACATGAATTAAGCTGGGTGGAGGAACAAGGATATACACTTTCTATATTATTACATAATCCCAAAAATACTTTGCAGATTTTAGTAAATACACTGTATTTTAATGGGGCAACGTATTTTCAGGAAATGATATGTGGAGGCGTTGGATGGTTACAAATTAATATATCTTATTTGCTAGTAGTGGCTTATTGTGCTTTGTTTGGAATTAGTATTATTAATGCAGATGAAAAGAAAACTTATTTCACAAAAAAACAAAAAAACTATACATTGATTTTTGTATTGTTTTCAATGGGGTTGACTATGTTATCTATGTGGATCTTTTGGACACCAATTTCATCAAGAGTTATTTCAGGATTGCAGGGTAGATACTTTATACCGTTTCTACTACCGATTCTTATAGCTATAAAAAATAAAAAAATAATATTGAATATTGACCTAAGTTCAAAGGTATTATTTGTTTCTTATATTATTACGGTTTGTGTATTTTTTAATATTTGGCTTAATATATCAATATAATTTCATAGAAAATTGTAATGACTTTTAAAATTTAATATGTTAAAATTTAAACACAATATGATAGAATTGTGGTATTTTTAAAATAGAAATCTTATATAAAGAAGGGGATTAATTTTATGTCTTATAGAGAAGTATATCAAAAATGGTGTAGTGATTCGTATTTTTCAGAGGAAACACGACAAGAACTTTTGTCAATTGCAGACAATGAAAAGGAAATAGAAGATCGATTCTTTAAAGAATTAGCGTTTGGAACTGGTGGATTAAGAGGTGTTATTGGTAATGGAACCAATAGAATGAATATATATACAGTGAGAAAGACAACACAGGGTCTGGCTAATTTTATAATTAGTGAAAAAGGACAGTCAAAGGGTGTTGCCATTGCTTATGACTCTAGAAGAATGTCTCCAGAGTTTGCAGATGAGGCAGCGTTATGTTTAAATGCAAATGGAATTCAAGCGTATGTATTTCCTTCATTAAGACCAACACCAGAATTATCTTATGCTGTACGTCAATTAGGATGTATTGCAGGAATTGTTGTAACAGCAAGTCATAATCCAAGAGAATACAATGGCTATAAAGTGTATTGGGAAGATGGCGCTCAGATTACAGCTCCTAAAGATGAAATGATAATTGGGGAAGTAACAGCAATTACTGATTTTAATACAGTAAAGACTATGGAAAAAGAACAAGCAATACAAGAAGGACTTTATCATGTGATTTCATCGGAGATTGATGATTTATATATTGCAGAATTAAAAAAACAAGTTATTAATCCGGATGTGATTAAAGAGATGGGAGATAGCCTTGTGGCAGTCTACACCCCTTTGCATGGAACAGGAAATATTCCAGCGAGAAGAGTTTTGAAAGAAGTTGGATTTCAACAAATATATGTAGTTCCAGAACAAGAAAAACCAGATGGAGAATTTCCTACAGTGGGTTATCCGAATCCAGAAGATCCAAAAGCTTATGAATTAGCATTGGCACTTGGAAAAGAAAAAAATGCGGATATTGTGTTAGCTACAGATCCAGATGCAGATAGACTTGGTGTGTATGCAAAAGATTCTCAAACAGGAGAATATATGTCATTTACAGGGAATATGTCAGGTATGTTGATTGCAGAATACATACTATCACAGAAAAAAGCATCTAATACAATTCCATCTAATGGAGTTTTAGTAAAAACAATTGTTTCTACAAATTTAGCAGATGTAATTGCAGAAGAATATCAATTGAAATTAATTGAAGTTCTTACTGGATTTAAGTATATTGGAGAACAAATTAAGTTATTTGAGGAAAATAATACATATGAATATATGTTTGGATTTGAAGAGAGCTATGGTTGTTTAGTAGGAACGCATGCAAGAGATAAAGATGCGATTGTTGCAGTGCTATTATTATGTGAAGCGGCAGCATATTATAAAAAACAAGGCCTTTCACTTTGGGATCAAATGTTGAAAATATATGAAAAATATGGATATTTTAGAGAAACATTGGTTGCTATAGAAAAAAAAGGAATTCAGGGAATTTCAGAGATTCAAACAATGCTTGAGAAATTAAGGGGAAATCCACCTAAGAAATTAGGAGAATATAAAGTTTTATCATATAGAGATTATGAAAATGACTATATAGAATTTGCAGATGGAACATCAACGACAACGGGATTGCCAAAATCTAATGTGTTATATTATGAATTAGAAGATAATGCTTGGTGTTGTGCAAGGCCATCTGGTACAGAACCTAAAATAAAGTTCTATATGGGAGTAAAGGGGAATAGTTTTTCAGATGCAGATGAAAAATTAGAAGCGTTGAAAAAGGATATGATGAATTATATACAATAGATATTAAAGTGATGGGTTGTGGTTTTCAATTCATCACTTTTTCTTTTTTATTACACAAAAAATACACAAATTCTATTTATACTATAAACATAACAAAGGAAAATATTATTTTTAAAAGGAGTTAAGGATATGGATAATAGAGATGAATTTTATGAAACAAATACAAATGAAGAAAGTCAAGGAGAGCAATCACCTGTTGTGGATACAGTAGAAAGCAGCAAAGAGCCCGAAGTGGTTCAAGAGGAACCAGTGCAATATCAACAAGCGGTAACAGAGGAACAACCACCGTTGGATAAGAAAGTTCAGAAAAGAATTGCAAAGGATCAACTTAGAATTGAAAAAATAAAGAAAAAGCAAGAAAAAAAAGTACAAAAAGCAGCTAGAAAAAGGAAATCTTTTGGACGGGTACTTGCATTTGGACTTAGTGCAATTCTATTAGGAAGCATGGCCGGTGGTGCGTTTTATGGAGTGGCTTATGTTGGAAATAACTTATTTCCATTTGCTTCTACAGAATCAGATTCTTCAGGAACATCAGCTAGTATAGCACAGGTAAATACAACTGTATCAGATGATAATATTACGACAACAGTATATGATGTCTCGGATATGGTTTCTTCAGTAATTACATCAGTAGTAGCAATTAATGGAATATATACATCGTCTGTGGACTATGGATTTTTTGGGAATCAATCCTATGAATCAACAGTAAGTGGATCTGGAATTATAATTGGAACCAATGAAGATGAATTATTAATTGTGACAAATGCACATGTGGTAGAAGATATAGATGATTTGGCAATTACATTATATAATGGTGATGAAGTGTCTGCAGTTGTAAAAGGAATCAAGAGTTCTTATGATCTTGCAGTCCTAGCGGTTAATTTATCAGATATTCCAAGTGATGCAGTATATACAATTGCAACATTGGGAGATTCCAATGAAGTTGAAGTTGGAGAAGCAGCAATTGCTGTAGGTAATTCAATGGGTTATGGTATTTCGGTAACAACTGGAGTTATTAGTGCTATAGATAGAACTGTAACAGTAGAAGATGTAGATTATAATAATTTAATTCAGACAGATGCTGCAATTAATCCAGGTAATAGTGGTGGAGCTTTGTTCAATGCAAATGGTGAAGTAATAGGAATAAATTCAGTTAAGATGACGGATACTGATGTTGAAGGTATGGGGTATGCAATCTCCATTTCATCAGTACTAGATGTAATAGAAGACCTTTCATTACAGGAAACGAAGATACAGCTTAGTGATGAAGAAAGGGGATACTTAGGAGTTTCAGGATTGTCAATTACAGAAGAGATTTCAGAGACTTATGGTTATCCAGTAGGAGTTTTAATTAAATCGATTTCAGAAGATTCATCAGCAGAGCTTGCAGGATTGAAAAAGAATGATATTATAACAGCATTTGATGGACAAACAGTTGCTACTATAGATGAACTTGTAGATTTAATGGCATATTATGCAGTTGGAGATACGGTTGAAGTTGAATATTATCATATGAATAGTGAAGGAGAATATGAAAAAACTTCAGTTACATTGACACTTACAGAAAAACCAGAATAATATATATGGAAATAGAATGGTGGGTCCCTAGTTTATAATTGGGGCCCATTTAATTTGCATTAGATTGTCGGGGAATTTAATGAAGTGGAATTGAATTGTACATAAAAATATGTTAGGATAAGAAAACAATAGGGAGGATTTTAAATGAGCGATAGTATAGATGATAATGATAAAAAAAATGATAAAAATAAAGAATATGATATAAATAAAGAGAATGACAAAAAGGAATATGTGGAATATGAAAAGATATGTTATCTTTGTCATAGACCAGAAAGCAAAGCTGGTACCATGATTACTTTACCACAGAATATATCGATATGTTCAGATTGTATGCAAAAAACATTTGACAGTATGAATAATAATGGTTTTGAGGATATGATGAAAACATCGGGAATTCCAGGCCTTCAATTTATGAATATGGAGGATTTCTCGGATATACCTGATAAACAAAAAATTAAGAAAAAGAAGGCTCCTAAAAATGAATTGCCACCGTTGGATATTAAAACGATACCTGCACCCCATGAAATAAAAGCAATGTTGGATGAATATATTATTGGACAGGAATATGCGAAAAAGGTAATTTCAGTTGCTGTTTATAATCATTATAAAAGAGTTGCAACCAACTCAATGGATGCAATTCAAATACAAAAATCAAATATGCTTATGATTGGTCCTACAGGATCTGGAAAAACATATCTGGTTCAGACATTGGCAAAGTTATTAGATGTTCCTTTGGCAATTACAGACGCGACTTCTCTGACTGAAGCAGGATATATTGGAGATGATATTGAGAGTGTAGTATCGAAGCTTTTAGCAGCAGCAGATAATGATGTTGAAAAGGCAGAACGAGGTATTATTTTTATAGATGAAATAGATAAAATTGCCAAGAAAAAAGAAACTCGTAATAGAGATGTAAGTGGAGAATCCGTGCAACAGGGATTGCTACGTATTTTAGAAGGTAGTGATGTTGAGGTTCCAGTGGGATCTAATAGTAAAAATGCAATGGTGCCTCTTACAACAGTGAATACGAGAAATATATTATTTATATGTGGAGGGGCATTTCCAGATTTAACAGATATCATTAAAGAAAGATTGAATAAGCAATCTGCAATTGGATTTTCTGCAGACTTAAAGGATAGATTCGATAATGACCCAACAATTCTTGAAAAGGTTTCATTGGAAGATCTTAGAGGATATGGAATGATACCTGAATTTTTAGGAAGATTACCCGTTGTATTTACACTTCAGGAATTAACAAAGGATATGCTTATAGAAATTTTAAAAGAACCGAAAAATGCGATATTAAAACAATATAAGAAACTTTTGGAACTGGATGAGGTTGAACTTGGATTTTCAGAAGATGCATATGAAGCTATAGCAGAAAAAGCCCTTGAGAAAGAAACAGGAGCTAGAGCATTACGATCCATTATTGAAGAATTTATGTTAGACATTATGTATGAAATTCCAAAAGATAAAAATATAGGACGCGTGACAATTACTAAAAGTTATATAGAAAAAAACGGTGGACCAATTATAGAGATGCGAGGGGTTCAAATGTTACAAAGCTAAGAATTCATAAATGTTTTTAGACGATTGGATAAAATTAAAGTTGAGTTTAAAGAAACTTTGTTAAATGGATAAATTAAAGAATAATTTCTCTTTAGATTAGCATTGGATAAAGTTAATGTCTTGATATTCGTTGTATTTTCAATTGATTTCAAGGGAACAATTGCATAACCCAAACCAAGTATAGCTCCTTGAATCAAAGGGGCTATACTTGTGCTTTCAAGTATAGGTCGTATAAATAGATGCTCTTTTAAAAAAGCTTGTTCAATAACAGCACGAGTAGCACTCCCCTTTTCTCTTAATAAAAGATTAGAAGTAGAGAGCTCTTTTAAAGAAATGGTATTTTTTTTGGTATAGTTAGAATTGCAAATAACTACCATTTGTTCTGAGAAAAAAGGCTCTACTTGAAATTGTAGATCCGCTTCAAAGTCATCAGTAATTGCAATATCTATTTCATTACGTTTTAATTTTGTAATAATATCATGAGAACTTCCAATAAATTGTTGTATTTTCGCTTCAGGAGTGGTGTCCTTCATGTAACAAATAAAATCCATTAAATAAGTTTCTCCAAAAGAAACATTACATCCAATACTGAGATTGGTTAACTGTTTTCTATTTTCAAATTCTGAATAGACAGTATCTAAAGATTTTAAGATATCACTAGTGTAGGAAAAAAGCACTTCTCCAGCGTATGTCATAACCATTTTACGATTTACTCTATAAAATAAAGAGATATCATAATAAGATTCTAATTCTTTAATGGCTAGACTGACCGCAGGTTGTGATAAGTGTAAAACACGGGAGGCAGCAGAAATTGTGCCCTGTAAACAAACTTCATTATAAATCTCTAAACTTCTTAATGTCATAGGTCTCCTTTTAAATATATAAGTAAAATAATATGAAAAGTATAAATATATTGTATTTGACTTATACATAAAAATCAAGGAAAATATATATAGGTGGTGAGAAATGAAAATAAAAGAGCGTATTATTATATTTTTAACATTTGCGAAAATTGGTTTGTTTACATTTGGTGGTGGATATGCAATGATTCCTATTTTGCAAAGGGAAATAACAGAAAATAAAAAATGGATTGAAGAAGAAGAACTGATGCATATTATTGCAATTTCCCAAATGACACCGGGACCCATTGCGATTAATGTAGCAACTTTTACTGGATATAAAAAAGGAAAGACGAGGGGGGCAATTTGGGCAACATTAGGAGTTGTGCTACCATCCCTGATTCTTATTATTATCTTGGCAAAGGTGCTTAATGCAGTATACGAGTATCATTTGGTGCTATCTGCATTCAAGGGAATACGAATTGGAGTTTCAGTATTAATTGCAGAAGCTGCATTTACAATGATGAAAAAATATCAACAGAATTTTTATACGGTATTTTTACTGGTTGCAGCTTTTGTTGGATCTTTTGTTTTTGATATTAATGCGGTGCTTATTGTATTAGGAACTGCTGCTATAGGAATACTATATAGTTTGACCAATTTAAAAAGAAAGGATATATAGTGGAGAGATTAGCATTATTATTTATTACATTTTTTAAAATTGGAGCGCTTACATTTGGTGGTGGATATGCAATGCTTCCAATGATAAAGGATGAAGTTTTAAAAAATGGCTGGTTTACATTAGAAGAACTTATTAATTTTATTGCTGTAAGTGAAAGCACCCCAGGTTCTTTTGCAGTAAATATTTCCACCTATGCGGGAATGATGACGGGAGGAATATTAGGAGGGATTGCAGCAACACTGGGAGTTGTATTACCTTCTTTTTTCGTAATTATAATTATTGCAAAATTTTCAGATGGATTTTCTAAGAGTAAAATATATCAGAATATAATGCAAGCGTTGAAACCTGCAATTGTGGGGCTTGTATTTTCTGCAGCAATATTTGTATTTGAAAATGTGTATGCAGATGGAATTAGTATTGGAGTTATTATTATATTTTTCGGAGCAATTCTTTTATTAAAAATAAAAGCACATCCAATAATTATTATAATACTTTCGGCTTTATTAGGAATAATCTTTTTTTAGCCAAGTATTGTGGGAATATATTGAAAATATAATCAAAAAATATGAATTTTAGTTGATTTATAGAGATGGATTGGTATATAATATAATTCATAAAGTTGCAGGAGGGGTTTCCGAATGTATACAGGGGATAAGAGAATGGGGATAAAGAAAAAAGAGTTAGAATTAGCGCTTGATCATTTAAATACGATGAGGGCTTTCTTCTGTGCTCTTATTTTTTCGATTTTATTACCTGTCTTTGTACTTGTTATTCATTTTTCAGGGATTTATGGGGCGGAATCAGGATGGATAAAAACTTTTTTGGCGATTTGTGAAGCGTATCAATTGGTTATGTTGTTATTTGGTTATTTCTGCCTGATTAATAATGAAATGGATAAATTTAAGTTGTATTATAGAAGCTATTTTTTGATATCCATGAGTTGTATTTTAGTAATTGGATATGTTGATTATTCAAATACATCTAGTATTTTAATGTTTATAATAGCCTCTGTTTTTATTGGACTAGTTCCTATATTCCAAGTAAAAGAAAGAAAAATATTTATTGGTATATTAATTTTTGGAATGATATTTTCTTCTGTGATGGGGCAAGCAATCAGCAGGGAATTAGTTGATATTATAGTGATGAGTATTATTATGACAATCGCGGCTTATATGGTTCAAGACTATATGATAGAGCATGAAAAGTTAAGCATACGATTAAAGGCAAAGACACTTACTTCTGAGTTAGATCCTTTGACGGGATTAGCTAATAGAAGGGGGTTGGATAGAAAAGCATCCGTACTTTGGCCATATTCTGCAAGAACGGCAACACCATTAGGATTAATTGAAATTGATATTGATTTTTTCAAAAAATATAATGATAAATTTGGTCATCCAGCGGGAGATCGATGTCTTAAGATGATAGGTTCAGCAATTAAAAAAGCTGCAAAACGTGGGTCAGATATTACAGCAAGAACAGGTGGAGAAGAATTTTTAGTTTTTGTTCAAGGAATGAATGAACAAGAAATGGTAGCGCTTGCTATGAAAATTAGAAGAACCATTGAAGAATTAAGAATTCCGCATGGATATGTGAATATTTCAAATTATGTAACGGTGAGTATGGGCGTAGCCACCATTATTCCTGATGACAATAATTCATTTCAAGATTTATATGAAGAGGCAGATATATCTTTATATAATGCAAAGAAATACGGTAGAAATTGCGTGGTATGTCGAAATAAAATTTATGGTCGTATGAAAAAAGGTCTTGCAACTGTGATTTCAGGATAAAAAAGCATTATGTATAAAAATTAGTATTCCAATGGCAGATAATATAAAACCAATTATAAAATAATAAATTACAAAAGGAGAGGCTGTTCCATAGATTTCAAAAACACCTTTTAAACAACAACCAACTGTGAGCGTAGCGATCCCTGATCCATAAACAACTCTAGACATGCTGTGGATATGATTTTTATTTTGAAGGGATAGATATCCTAGAAATGGGAGAAAACCTCCAAGAAGTGGGATTAAATAGAAATAACTCATATAATTAGAGTCTACTCCATAACTAAAATGTTTATATACAATGGAAAATAGAATACAGAATAATGAAGTGATGATGTAGGCAATCAAAGATTGTACTGCTATTTTTTTATGTGTGTTTTTAATATCCGATGTAAACAATGTCACTCACCTGTCTTTCTTCGATGTTCTTTCCTGTTGTTGTAGGGTTATTTATAATTTCGCCGTTAAAATATAGGGTACTAGATCCGCCACCATCTAAATTATAAGCATCAGTAACTCCAAAAGAACTCATAAATTCTGCAAGGTTATATAAAGTTAGTCCAGTGCTTTCAGTAGTTCTTCCATCAGCAACAACAATAATATAATGAAGAGGGCTGATTATTCCTATGGAAGTTCTTGGATTGACTGTAGAATTAGCCTTATCTACTTCATCATTTGATTGGACTACAATTTCACTATTTGAAATAAGTGAAGGGCCAAATGAAAAAGCTTGAAGAGCACCATTTGATAATAATTCTTCAGCGCTAATTGTTCCTTCAGTAATATTTTCAAAACTGCCATCTTCATAGATCACAAGATCTTCTTGATTATTACCAGCGGAAGTGGATCGATATAATATACCATTTCGAATTACATATCCAGTTGTTCTTGCTCCATAAAAATCTCCATTAATTGCTAAAATTGCATTGGAGTCTTCTGCAATAGTGGAGGTTGTATCTTTGACATTTTTTCCATATGAATTTTCAGCAAAAGCAGTTTGTAAATAAGAAATATCAGAGAGTTGAATATCCACTACATATATGGAAGTGTCATATTCATTATAAAATGAAATATTAATATTTATATTATCATCTATATAGGAAGTGTCGGTAATAAGAGCATCCATTATTTCTGTAGTTTCTTCCGAAGATATATTTAATTCTACTGTGTCAGAGGCGATGACAGCATATGTTCTTGGAATTACAAAAGTATCTAGTAAAACGTAGGTTGTGGAAATGGATAATAAAAGAGTAAAGGATAGTATCCATAAGTTTTGTTTTTTCATAAATCACCTTTCTTGTTTTTTTTTATTATAATCCGGGAATGTTATCAATGTGTGAAGATTAGGAGAAAAGTAATTTATAAATATTAAGATATATAAACATGAAAAAAACAGATGCCTATAAAGGTATCTGTTTTTTAAGGATATATGTGGGTTAATATCAGAGTGTTCTACTCTGAATAAGAGGGGGTTTGGTAGCAAGAACATATTGTTCTTACAAACATATTGTATCTAAAGTTCAGTAAAATGACAAGTGAATAAAATCGACAAATTTAAAAAAAATTGTCGATTTTACAGAAAACAAATATAATTAAGGTAATATGAGCTGGATAGTAATTAATTAAATCATTTAAAAAATAGATTGCGAAACAAATAAGATTGCTTTATAATAATAAACGATATAATAAACGATATATGGAGGGCTATAATGAGAAAAAATCACAGAGAAAATTGGATTATTATTATGTTATGTACTGTATTACTGATTATTTTGACTTTTTTAAAATATGAAATAAATATCAATACATTAAAAGCATGTATTTGTATGATTTCATCGGGAGTGGTGGTAACTATTCTTTATATATTTATGAAAAATGATTATATGAAGGCTGTTGGAATGATGTGGGTTGTAGGTGTTGGAGCGCTGACTTATAGTGTATTGGTAGGTGGAAGTGCAGCACCTGTTAATGCTTTGTACGTTGTGTTGGCAATGGCAACAAGTTATTTTGTGAAAAAATATATTTATGTTGCAATGTTTCCTTTGTGCGGATATATGTTAATACTTTCATTTATAAATCCTAGATTTATTGAAGGTATGCCAAATTCAACAGTTATTGGGGCAATAACAAAAACAGTGTTATTAATTGTTTCAACGTGGATTTTGGGTAGGACTATAAAGCGTGTTGAAGCCATGGTTTCAGAAATGAATATTATGATAGAAAAAATCAAAAATCAAGGTGTTATTACAATGGAAATTGCAGATGAACTAAATGGAGCAGTGGAAACAAGCACAGGGTATATGAAAACAGTTACGGAGGATGCAGGAAGTGTAAAAGAATCTGCAGATCAGATTAATACAGCTATGGATAGTATGATGGGTGGTATTACTAATATTAATGAAAGTGTGTACAGTGCTGTACAAGCAATTAACCGTAATAAAGAAATTGCTGAATTATTAGGTAAAAGTTTTGAAAATGTAGGAGAGTCTGTTAAAAAAGGAAATAATGAAGCTGTAGAAGTGAAAAAAGAAATTACAGAAATGTCGCAAGAAGTTTCAGGGGCATTAAGTGTTACGGATGACCTGATGAATAGAATGAATAGTATTAATTCTATTTTGGATGAAATTAATGGAATAGCAAGTCAGACAAATCTTTTGTCACTAAATGCATCTATAGAAGCTGCAAGAGCTGGGGAACATGGTAGAGGATTTGCAGTAGTTGCAGATGAAATTCGTGCTCTTTCAGAAGACAGTGTAAGAGCTTCAGGTAATATTCAGAAAATATTATTAGAACTTAGACAAGTAGCGGAGCAAGTATCTGGGAAAATTACCACAGGAGCACATTCTGCAGAGATTGGTGTTGTGGAAGTGGATAAGCTGATTAAATTATTAGATGAAATTAATCTAACCACCAAAGAAGCTGGTTCAGTGATGAATGAAGAGCACCTCATTATTAAAGAAGTAAATGAAAATATAGAAAATATAAGTTCTGAAATGAATAACCTAGTAGCAGTGGGTGAGGAAAATTCAGCAATGGTAGTCAGCATTAACGATACGATACAGAACCAGAGTGATTCTGTAAAAGATTTGGGAAATCAATTAAAACAAGTAAATGAATTATCTGGAAAATTAAAAAATAGTAATTAATTATCTGAAAAATATATATTTAAAACGACCGCCTATTAATAAGACAGTAATGTCTTTATTGGATAGGCGGTTGTTTTTTATTTGAGAATACAGCAAATTCCATAAGCTCCAGTCCCGATATGAGTTCCTATTGTAGGGCCTATATCAAAAGATTCGCAATTTTGATATGCAGTAGTGCTTTTTTCGAGTTTGGAGATTAGTAGATTTAAATTATCTTTATTATGAGAATAGATAAAATGCAAAGGATACCTTTTATCTATATTCAAAGAAGTGATGTGGCGAATGATTTCTTTACATGCTTTGGATTTTCCTAAAGATTTATGCGCCAATATTACTTTACCTTCTTCTGTAAGAGTGATAATTGGTTTTATTCCAGCAAATTCTCCAATTCCTGTCTGCGCTTTTGTTAAGCGACCACCGCGATGTAAATTTTCTAAGGTATCTAGAGCAGCATAAATATGAGTTTTTGTTTTTAATTGTTCTATAGTAGTTATAATTTCCTCACATGAATATCCTTTTTTACACATATCAACAGCTTCGGTTATAAGAATTCTTAAGGCTGCAGCGGCACTAAGGCTATCAATAATATGAATCTTGTCATATTGAACTATACTTTTTGCTAAACAAGCGCTTTGTAAAGTTCCGCTAAGAGCATTCGGGATTAGCAAAGCAATGATTTCATCTCCATGATTTTTGGCTTGTTGAAAAACCTTTACAAATTCATCGGGAGAGGGTTGTGATGTAGTTGGAAACAAAGGAGAAGTTTTTAGTTTGGTATAAAATTCATCTTTGGTCATATTGACACCTTCTGCAAAGCTTTCTTCTCCAAAAAGTACAGGAATAGGAATGTATAAAAGATTTAAATCGCTTATTTCCTGTTGTGTGAAATCTGCAGAGGAATCACAAAGTATTTGTATAGACATGTGTTTAGTTTCCTTTCTTTGGAAGGTTTTTGATTGTGTTGGTAATTGCATTAAAGATATTAATTGCTTGTAAGGTCTGCTCTTGTCCTAGACCTTCAATTATGGAATCTGTTGTGTGAAGAACATTAATATGTTCTTTCATATACAAATCAAGATTTTCAACATTAATTGAAATGTAGATGATTCTTTTATCTTTTTTTGATCTTTGTCTTATGACAAAGCCTTGAGATTCAAGAGCTGTAATTGTTTTGTTCATTTGAGACTTTAAAATATTGGTTTGTGCACTTAATTGCATAAGGGTCATAAATGGGTCTTCAGGAAAATGAGTATATTTATGATAAAGAAGGTGACAAACCAAGGCTTCATTGTAGGACATAAATGAAACCAATCTTTCATTCCATAGATTCATAGATAAGTTGAGCCAGGAATCTAATAATTCTTCACTTAGATTGTTTGTATTGTTCAAAGTAAGGTCTCCTTTTCTGATAGTTCATAAAGTGAACTATTTACAAATAGTACTATATTTCATAATTGGAAAAATGTCAACCTATTTATATTTTTTTGAAAACCAACTATATAATTAAAAAAACATTTAAATTAAAAGTGCTTTGATGTAGGGATTATGTTATAATTTAACTAATAAATAATAAAAGTAAAACATATATTTTTTTCTTGAAAGAAAGAAATTATATGGGAGCGGAGGCAATTATGGACAATTATGTAATCGCTATTACTAGAACATGTGGCAGTGGGGCTACAACGATTAGTCAAAGACTATCAAAGAAGTTAAATATTAATATTTATGATCGGAATTTACTAAGAATTGCATCGGATCAAAGTGGAATTAGTGAGGAGCTATTTGCAAAAGCAGATGAAAGTGTGAAGAAAAGTCCTTTGTATATTGTATCTAAAAGGGTATATAGTGGAGAGCTTATTGGACCGGAAAGTGATGATTTCACATCCAATGATAATTTGTTTAATTATCAAGCCAAGGTATTAAAAGAACTGGCAGAGGAAGAATCTTATATTTGTATTGGAAGAGCAGCCGACTTTATATTAAAGAATAATCCGAGAATGGTTTCTATCTTTATTTATGGGCCACAAGATGATTGTATTAGGCATGAGATGGAACGAAACGGATATGATAAAAAAAGAGCAGAACAACATATTCAACGTACGGATAAATATCGACGAGAATATTATAAATATCATACGGGAAGAGAATGGGAGACGCCGTATAATTATGATTTATGTTTGAATACGGGGAAATTCACATATGATCAATGTGTAGAAATTATTATGAATTTTATTAAGACCAAGTTTGGCGAAAAATAGGAAGTACAAATTGAAGAAATTACTAGTTTTTTTACATAATTACATAGTAGAAAGTATATTAGGTCCTTTATTTAAGTTACTAGAGGCTTGTTTTGAATTATTAGTACCAATTATTGTAGCATCTGTTATTGACAATGGTATTACAAAACAAGACTCTGGATACATTTATAAATGGACTTTTATTATGATGTTATTAGGGGCAGTAGGCTTAATATGTTCTATTACAGCACAATATTTTGCGGCCAAAGCAGCTACAGGATTCGGTGGCGAACTTAGAAAAGAATTGTTTTTGAAAATACATAAGTTTTCTTTTGGAGATATTGATGAAATTGGGACTTCAAAGTTAATTACAAGAATGACTAATGATGTAAATACAGTGCAGTCAACATTTAATATGGTACTAAGGTTGTTGTTAAGAGCACCATTTATAGTGGTGGGAGCAATGTTAATGTCTTTTACTATAGATACAAAAAGTGCTTTGATTTTTGTTTTTACAATCGTGGCTTTGTCAATTGTAGTTTTTGGAATTATGATAATATCTATTCCCTTGTACAAAAAAATACAAGTACAAGTGGATAAGATCTTAAAGCATACAAGAGAAAATTTAAAAGGTGTAAGGGTAATTCGTTCTTTTAATCAAGAGCAAGATGAAATTATGGATTATAATTTGCAAACGGAAATGCTGAATAAATTTCAAATGTTTGCAGGTAGAATTTCATCATTAATGAATCCAATTACTTTTGTAATTATTAATTTGGCTATGGTTGTATTGATTCACACAGGGGCCATACAAGTTGACAATGGAATATTAACACAGGGACAATTGGTAGCCCTAGTGAATTATATGTCGCAAATTTTAGTGGAATTAATTAAATTAGCAAGTTTAATTATTCAAATAACAAGAGCTATGGCATCTGTAGATAGAATCTCACAAGTTATTACTTTACAAACAGAAATGCAATATCCAATAATGAGTGAAAAGCATGGAAATACAGAATATGCAATTGAGTTTGAACAGGTAGGCTTGCTTTACAGAAATTCTTCTGAAGAAATATTAAGTGATATTAATATTAGAATCAAAAAAGGAGAAACCATTGGTGTGATAGGTGGTACAGGATCTGGAAAAACCTCTTTTGTGCATTTGATTCCTAGATATTATGATGTGAATAGGGGAAGCGTTAAGGTAGAAGGTATAAATGTAAAAGAGTATACCAAATTAGAATTACGAAAAAAAATAGGTGTTGTAATGCAGAAAGCTTCATTAGTGCAGGGAACAATACGTGAAAATTTAACATGGGGGAATGAAGACGCAACGGAGGAACAGCTGTTAGAGGTGTTGGCACAAGCACAAGCATTAGACTTTGTAAAGGCAAAAAAAGGTAATCTAGATTATAAAATCCTTCAAGGTGGAACAAATTTGTCAGGGGGTCAAAAACAGAGATTGTCAATAGCAAGGGCTTTGCTTATGAATCCAGAAATATTAATATTGGACGATAGTTCCTCGGCATTAGATTATACAACGGATTCCAAACTTCGAAAAGAGATTATGAAAAGCAGACAAGGCTTGACGACCATTATTGTTTCTCAAAGAGCTACAACCCTAATGAATACAGACCGTATTTTGGTATTAGATGATGGACAAATGGTTGGCTTGGGTACACATGGAGAACTGATTGCTCATTGTGAAGTATATCAAGAAATTTGTAAAGCGGGAGGCATCCTATGAAGACAAAAATGCAAACAATAAAAAGAGTATTTAAATATCTTGGAAAATATGATATATATTTAGGAATTTCATTATTCCTTTCTGTTTTAATAGTTGCAGGTCAATTATTTATTCCGGTGTTGCAAGGAAAAGCAATAGATAAAATTATAAGTAGTGGAAACGTGGATTTATTCGGCATAAAAAAATTCTTGTTTTGGATTGTTTTAACGATGATTGCAGTTGCAGTCTTTCAGTGGATTATGGATCAATTTAATAATAAAATAACATTTGCAGTTGTTCGTGATATACGTAGAGATGCTTTTGATAAAATTCAAAAATTGCCAATTGAATTTATGGATAAAAATCAAAGTGGAGAGATTACTAGTAGAATAATAGTGGATGTAGATCAATTCTCAGATGGATTAATATTGGGATTTAGTCAATTTTTTACCGGAATTATAACAATTTTAGGAACACTAATATTTATGTTTTATATTAGTTGGGAAATTACATTAGTGGTAGTTTTAATTACACCCTTGTCTTTTTTTGTTGCATCATTTTTAGCAAAAAAAACATATACTATGTTTAAACTACAATCTGAAGCAAGAGGGGAACAGACATCATTTATTGATGATATATTAAGTAATATTAAATTAGTTCAGGCATATTCATATGAAGATAAAGTGGTGAAAGATTTTGATAAAATGAATGATAAATTACAAAAATATTCATTAAAAGCTATATTTTACTCTTCAATTACAAATCCATCAACAAGATTTGTAAATAATATGGTATATGCGTTGGTTTGTTTGGTAGGAGCCTTTTCAGTTATGAACGGGAATTTTACAATTGGTAGTTTGACAGTGATGTTAAGTTATGCGAATCGTTATACAAAGCCTTTTAATGAAATATCTGGGGTAGTAACAGAGTTACAAAATGCATTGGCATGTGCAGATAGAATATTGAATTTAATAGATGAAAAACCTATGGATTTTCAAGAAAAGGAAATTTTACAAGTTGAAAAGGGAGAAGGGGAAATTATGCTTAAAAATATATCCTTTTCCTACGATAAACAAAAAGAGTTAATACAAAATCTGAATTTGAAGATTCAAGCAGGAGAAAAAATCGCAATTGTTGGGCCCACAGGATGTGGAAAAACAACTTTAATTAATTTATTAATGAGATTTTATGAAGTAGATGATGGAGATATATTAATTGAGCATAAAAACATTCAAAAAGTTACAAGAGAAAGTCTTCGTAATGTATTTGGAATGGTGTTGCAGGATACATGGTTACGTTATGGAACGATAAAGGAAAATATAGGAATGGGAAAACCAGATGCAACAGATCAGGAAGTAATTCAAGCGGCAAAAGCAGCAAATGCACATAGCTTTATTAAAAGATTGCCAGATGGATATAATACAGTGATAGAGGAAGACGGTGGGAGTTTATCTCAAGGTCAAAAACAGTTGCTTTGTATTGCGAGAGTTATGCTTAGAGAACCGGCAATATTAATCTTAGATGAAGCGACTTCTTCAATTGATACCAGAACAGAAATTAAGATTCAACAAGCATTTGATAAAATGATGGAAGGTAGAACAAGTTTTGTTGTTGCACATAGATTGTCAACAATTCAATCAGCAGATATTATATTAGTTATGAATCATGGGAATGTTATAGAACTAGGAACACATTCTGAATTGCTGGCGTTAAATGGTTTTTATAAAGAATTATATGAAAATCAATTTTTGTAAATATTGAACACAAAGCCGATGACGAAGTCATCGGCTTTGTGATTTATAAAATAATTTTTTTGAAGTTCTTTTTTCCTCTTTTTAAGACAAGACCTTCAGAAACAAATTGTTTGGTAAATGTTTTTTTTGCATTAACTTCTTTTTCACCATTTACAGAAACACCGCCTTGTTCTATATTCCTTCTTGCTTCAGAGCGGGAAGGGCATAGACCACTTTCTACAAGTAATGTAATTAAATCAATAGTATTTTCTTGGAAGGAGTCACTATTAATAGTTGCTTCTGGAATATTTTCCATATTTCCTGAAGAAAAGATAGAACGTGCACTTTCTAGTGCCTTATTAGCTTCATCAGTATTATGAACTAATTTGGTTAATTCATAGGCTAATATTTCTTTGGCTTTGTTTAATTGGCTGCCTTCCCAAGACTCCATGGATTGAATTTCCTCCATAGGCAAAAATGTCAGCATTTTAATACACTTTAAAACGTCAGCATCATCTATATTTCTCCAATATTGGAAAAATTCATATGGAGATGTTTTTTCAGGGTTTAACCATACAGCTCCTTTTTGTGTTTTTCCCATTTTCTTTCCCTCAGAATTAAGAAGAAGGGTGATTGTCATGGCATAGGCATCTTTTCCAAGTTTGCGTCGAATTAATTCAGTACCGCCTAGCATATTACTCCATTGATCATCTCCACCAAATTGCATATTACAACCATATTTTTGGTAAAGCATATAGAAATCATAACTTTGCATAATCATATAGTTGAATTCTAGAAAACTAAGACCTTTTTCCATTCGTTGTTTATAACATTCAGCTGAAAGCATACGATTTACACTGAAATGAGGACCTATATCTTTTAATACATCTACATAATTTAGGTCGAGTAACCAATCGGCATTGTTTACTAATAAAGCTTTATCATTTGAGAAATCAATGAATTTACTCATCTGTTCTTTGAAACAGGAGACATTGTGTTGAATTGTTTCTGTTGTCATCATTTGACGCATATCAGAACGTCCAGTGGGGTCGCCAATCATTGCAGTTCCGCCACCAATTAAAGCAATCGGCTTATTTCCTGCTTCTTGTAATCTTTTCGCCAGACATAAAGCCATAAAATGACCAACATGCAGGCTATCTGCAGTAGGATCAAAACCAATGTAGAAAGTAGCTTTACCTTGATTAATTAATTCTTTGATTTCTGGTTCATCTGTTACTTGAGCAATGAGCCCACGAGCAACTAATTCTTCATAAATATTCATAAATTCCTCCTAATTATAATAGTTAAAATAAAAAAAGCCCCTTCAGCAAAGAATGCTGAAAGGACGACCATGCCGTGTTACCACCTTTATTTATATCTGATTTGAGTCAAGATATCTCATAGGGATTGCAAATACAGTCCCATACATGTAACGAATGTAATACGTCACAGCCTACTTAAAAGTTCGGTGTGCAGCTAAAAGATGTATTCATAAATTAGAGTCCAATGCGCTTCTCATCGTACAGCAACTTTCTGTATCTTCATCTAATCATTACTTGTTCTTATCAAAGCCTTTTAATATTTATATGTCAAATTTTAGTGGATTCATAGAATAAAGTCAAGTGTGAATATTTATAATGTTTTTAGTATGTGTAGAATTAAGTGGTATTTTACATTAATATAAAGAAGGAAGAGGAATATTTGGTTATTATTCCATTGAAAAACAAGATGGTCTCTGTTATTATTATGTGTAAGTTTATGTTTATGAGCATTTAGATTTTCAGGAGGATTGCACTTATGGAGAATGAGGCAACAATATCAAAAAATTTTATAGAACAGATTATTGAGAAAGATATCGCGGAAGGCCATTGTAAAGTAGTAAAAACAAGATTTCCACCCGAACCAAACGGTTATTTACACATAGGACATGCTAAATCAATACTTTTAAATTATGGATTGGCACAAACTTATGGAGGACAATTCAATCTTAGGTTTGATGATACAAATCCTACAAAAGAAAAAGAGGAATTTGTGGACTCAATCAAAGCAGATGTGGAATGGTTGGGAGCAGTATATGATGATAGATTGTATTATGCATCAGATTATTTCCCACAGATGTATGAAGCAGCTGTAAAACTTATTAAGAAAGGACTTGCATTTGTTTGTGATTTATCAGCAGAACAAATGAGAGAATATAGAGGGACATTAACCGAAGTTGGTAAAAACAGTCCGTACAGGGATAGAACAGTAGAAGAGAACCTTGAATTATTTGAAAATATGAAAAATGGGGTATATAAAGATGGTGAGAAAGTATTAAGAGCCAAAATAAATATGCAGTCCCCTAATATTAATATGAGGGATCCTATTATATATCGTGTTGCTCGACAGCATCATCATAGACAGGGGGATGCATGGTGTATTTATCCAATGTATGATTTTGCACATCCAATAGAAGATGCAATTGAGAATATTACACATTCTATTTGTACCCTGGAATTTGAGGATCATAGGCCATTGTATGATTGGGTCGTAAAAGAATTGGAATATACGAATCCACCTAAACAAATTGAATTTGCAAAATTGTATTTGACAAATGTTGTTACAGGTAAAAGATATATCAAGAAATTAGTAGAAGATAATGTTGTTGATGGATGGGATGACCCAAGATTAGTTTCTTTAGCAGCCCTTAGAAGAAGAGGATTCACACCGGAATCAATTAAAATGTTTGTTGAGTTGGTTGGAGTTGCAAAAGCGAATAGCTCGGTAGATTATGCAATGCTAGAATATTGTATAAGAGAAGATTTGAAGTTGAAAAAACCAAGAGTTATGGCAGTTTTAGACCCAATTAAGTTAATTATAGATAATTATCCAGAGGGACAGACTGAAATGTTGGAAGTTCATAACAACATGGAGAATCCTGAACTTGGAAATAGAGAGATTCCTTTTAGTAGAGAATTATATATTGAAAGAGAAGATTTTATGGAAGAACCACCCAAAAAGTATTTCAGATTATTTCCTGGTAATGAAGTAAGATTAATGAATGCTTATTTTGTGACATGTAAAGAATATATAAAAGATGATAGTGGGAAGGTGATAGAGATTCACTGCACTTATGACCCTGAAACCAAAAGTGGGTCAGGATTTAATGCACGTAAAGTAAAGGGAACAATACATTGGGTGAGTGCAGCGCATGCACTTGAGGCAGAAGCAAGACTTTATGAAAATATTGTGGATGAAGAAAAAGGCGTATACAATGAAGATGGAAGTTTGAATGTGAATCCTAATTCACTAACAGTTATTGAAAAATGTTTTATAGAACCTTCTGTAGCAGGAGCTAAGAAATATGACAGTTTTCAATTTGTAAGAAATGGATATTTTTGTGTAGATGTTAAAGATTCAACTCCTGAAAAATTAGTTTTTAATAGAATTGTTTCTTTGAAAAGCTCATTTAAGTTGAAATAAATGGAGGTATTATCATGGGAGATATTTTCTCAGGATTGGAATCAATGGGATTTCAAGGATTGTCGAGTGTAAAACTCTACGAAGAAGAAAAAAAAGAAAATAAAAAACAAACAGAGGAAGAAAAAAAACCGGAATTTGTAGAAGCTGATTTTGTTTTTGAAAAGAAAATGCAATGCCCTGTTTGTGACAAAGAATTTAAGGCAAAAACAGTTAAGACGGGAAAGCCAAGATTAATTGGATCTGATACAGATTTAAGACCTAAATATGCAGGAATTGATTCTATTAAATATGATGCTATAGTATGCCCACATTGTGGATATGCAGCACTAAGTAGATTCTTTAGTTATATGACTTCTACACAAGCTAAATTAATCCAACAAAATGTATCTTCTACATTTAAGGGGCTTCCAAATCAAGGAGATACCTTGAGTTATATGGATGCAATTAATAGGCATAAATTAGCATTGTTAAATACGGTGATTAAAAAAGCAAAGATAAGTGAGAGAGCTTATACTTGTCTTAAAATTGCATGGTTGTATAGAGGGATGGAAGAAAATCTCGTACCTGAAACACCTAATGTTGATTTAATTAGAAAAGAATGCAAGAAAAACGAAAAGGAAATGATTAATAATGCTTTTGAAGGTTTTGTTGTAAGTAGAAGTAAAGAAGATTTTCCTGTTTGCGGTATGGATGAAGCAACTTTAGATTATTTAATTGCTGTATTGGCATCAAAAGTTGATAAAAAAGATGTTGCATTGAAATTATTATCAGCAGTAGTTGTGTCAAGAACAGCAAATGCTAAATTAAAAGAAAAAGCAAGAGATATGCGAGATTCACTGAAAAACAAATAGATATATAGATAGAGTTTATAGATTTATTGACAAGGGTTGAAAGATATTTTCAACCCTGTTTATAATCTAAAAATACCATAATGTGGTGGGAGGCAGTAATGACTAAATTTTCTGAAACCAAAGTTGGAAACAAAACAACTTTAATTTGGAATAATAAGTTTTTTGGAGTTTTTTGGATCCGATTGGGATTTTTATCCATAATATTGAATTTAATAATTGAAATTTTTAGTAGACATTCATTGATGGAAACCTTGAATTATGTGACAATAAGTCCGGTAATATTTTTTTATAATAGTTTAATTATATATTTTACGTTGACCTTTGCTGGGATGGTAAAAAAAAGAACGTTTTTCACTGTTTTTATTGGGGCTTTATGGGTTTTTTTGGGTGTTGTAAACTATGTAATTACCTCATATAGAAAAACACCTTTTACCGCACCTGATATATTAAATGTTATTGAAGCATATAGAATACTGCCGAAATATTTTAGTTTAATACAAATTATATTATTGTTGGTATTGGCCTTAAGCATTGTTGCAATTATGGTTATTATTGCATTTAAATCGCCTAAATATACAAAAAAAATCAATTATTTAAAAACTTCATTAATTTCAGTAACAGCTTTTGCTATGGTTATGTTAAGTACACAAATAGGTACAGGAACAGGTATGTTGGCAACTAATTTTGGAAATATTATACAGGCCTATGATGAATATGGATTTGAATATTGTTTCTTGAATTCTGTTTTTAATAGTGGAATTGATAAACCAGAGGAATATTCGAAAGATGTGGTTGAGGATTTGGTAGATGAAGTGGAAACATCAGTTCCTGCAGCTTTGGATGATTCGGCGGAAATAGATCCGGAAACAGATGATTATCCAAATATTATTTTTGTGCAATTAGAATCATTGTTTGATCCAGAACTTGTAATTGGCGTTGAATATTCACAGGATCCAATTCCTAATCTAAGGGAGTTATATAAAAATTATTCATCGGGATATTTGTCAGTGCCTTCATTTGGAGCTGGAACAGCAAATACAGAATTTGAAGTTATTACGGGTATGAATTTAGATGATTTTGGACCGGGAGAATATCCTTATAAGACGGTGCTGAGAGCTGACCCATGTGAATCAATTTGCTATTATTTAAAAGATTACGGATATTCTACAAATGCACTTCATGATAATGAGGGTAATTTTTATGGTAGAAATACTGTTTTTAGTAAATTGGGATTTGATACCTTTACATCTATTGAATATATAAACGATTATGAAACAAATCCAACAGGTTGGGCAGAAGATGAATGCCTGACAGATGAAATTTTAGGTATTTTGGATTCTACAGCGGAACAGGACTTTATTTATACAATTTCAGTACAAGGGCACGGGGACTATCCAGAAGATATTTCGGAAATGGATTTACAAATTAAAGTTACCAATAATGATGTTACAGGGAATCCGGATGGATATGAGTATTATATTAATCAAATATATGAGATGGACCAATTTGTAGGGGATTTATTGGAAGAAATACAAAAGAGAGATGAAAAAACAGTTGTAGTATTTTATGGAGATCATTTGCCCACCTTTGATTTCACCGATGAGAAGTTAGAAAATGGTGATATTTATCAAACAGAATATGTGATATGGAATAATTTTGGAATTGACAAAGAAGATGAAGATATACAGGCTTTTCAATTATCTTCTATAGTGATGAGTAGGTTAGGTCTAGTTGGAGGAGTTATTTCTAAATATCATTTAACAAGCATGAATCAAGAGGATCAAGAAGCATACTTGGAGAAATTGACACTTTTGGAATATGATATTTTGTATGGAGATTGTGATGCTTATGATGGTGTTTTGCCTTATACGATTACCAATATGCAGATGGGATATCAGAGGATTACAATTGAAAATGCTGTAAATTATCATGAGGATGCTTGGGTTCTAGGTGAGAATTTTACAGAATCTAGTAAGGTGAGAATCAATGGTGATGAAGTTGACGTTACTTTTGTGAATAAGGATAAACTTATTTTAGAAGACTATCAATTGGAAAATAAAGACCAAATTGTGGTGGTGCAAGAGACCTCTGAGGGCGATGAGTTAAGTAGTACAAGTATTTATATATACAAGGAATAGATCAAAAGAGAAAGACCCTATAACAATGATATAGAGTCTTTTTCTTATTGGAATATATTATTTTTTGGGGACGTTTATATTACAAGAATTAGTTTTTTGCATTGAGCGTTGAATGGAGTCTTTTGCATTATACCAGGGCTCATCTTTATAAGTATAATCAAATTTGTTTATAAACCAAGCAAGGTCGTCACGAACGACTTCTAGGGAGTGGAGATAGATAGAATTTAGGACATTGAAAAACTCTAAAAGATCATTGCCTTTTAAATGTTGACCACAATTTTCAAGTAAGAGAGTGTAATGTGGAGTACAAAATCCCTTTGATTTTTTGAATTTTTCTCTGAAATCAGGATCTTTTAACCATAAATAAAAAATAGTATTTATGTAATTTTGAAAATGATGCTCAATGCGATTGCAAATAAAACAAGTGTGATTTAAAGTGTTTAGATATTTAACCAAAGAAGAAGAGGATAATTCTTTTTTGAGTAGTTTAGCATTTTTATTAGGAAGATGATGTTGATAATCTTGAATGGTTTTATCTAAATGCGTTTTCATAACCCAAGCCATTCCTAATCTGTTGTTTTCGTTGTAAACCATTTCTATATGTTTTTTACAAAATCCATAACGGTTTGTTAAGGCTCTGGTATCTGATTCCATATAACTGGAACCCATGGTGTATTCTACAGAATCTTTCTCAAGTTTATTATAAATTTGACAAAGAGGACACTCACAATCTTCGGAAAAAGCATCATTAACGGGAATTTTATATAATTGTTCTTTCATATGTACATCCTCACATTTCTTTAATAAAATTAGTATATCAGAATAAATGTGCTTGTACAATGAATTGAAGAGTGGTAGGATTGATTATGTTAAATATGCGTTAATTAAGGAGTCCAGATGAAAGAGTTGGCTGTTTTTTTAGATAATAGTTTGAAAGTCCCAATTTATGAACAAATATATATTTATATTAGAGATGAGATATTAGCATTTCATATAAAAGCTGGAACAAGACTTCCATCTTCAAGAGCACTTTCAAGTTATCTGCAAATTAGTAGAAGTACAGTGCTTATGGCGTATGACCAGTTAATTGCTGAAGGCTATATTGAATCTATTACCAAAAAAGGGTATTATGTTTTAGAAACAGAAAAATCATTTGAGATGGACGGAGAAAATGAATTAAAAGATAAGCTTGAACCTGAGAAAAACGAAAAATATACAATGATTTTTTCTCCAGATGGAATTGAAGCAAGTTATTTTCCTACATTGGAATGGAAGCGTATTACAAGATCGGTGTTTGATAGTGAATCAAAAGAAATTTTCAATAGTGGAGATCCTAGAGGAGATGTTGGATTAAGGCGGTTATTAGCAAAATATTTAAGAGAATCTAGAGGTGTAAAAGCAAATCCGGAAAATATTATTTTGGGGGCGGGAAATGAAACTTTATTGATGATTTTAAGTATTTTGTTAAAAGATTCTACATATGCTATGGAAGACCCTACCTATAAAAAATCATATCATATTTTAAAAGATTTAGGCAGTAAGGTTGTTCCAGTTCCAATGGACCAAAATGGAATGGATATTAAAGCTTTGGTGGATTCCAAAGCAGAAGTTGCCTATGTAACGCCTTCTCATCAATATCCATTGGGAATTGTTATGAGTATTAGAAGAAGAATGGAACTATTGACATGGGCACAAAAACAAGAGGAACGTTATATTATAGAAGATGATTATGATAGTGAATTTCGCTATAAGGGGAAACCAATCCCATCTCTTCAAGGTAAGGATATATATGGGAAAGTTATATATATGGGAACTTTTTCAAAATCTATTTCCCCGGCAGTTAGAATTGCCTATATGGTTTTACCAGATGATTTATATGTAAGATACCAAAAAAGATTATTTTATTGTAATAATACAGTATCCAGATTGGATCAAAAATTGGTGGAATTATTTATTGAGTCTGGGGGATATGATAAGCATCTAAATCGAATGAGAACTATTTATAAAAATAAACATGATTCGATGTTATTAGAACTTAGAGCATGGGAAAATATAGAGATTTTTGGAGAAAATGCAGGAGCACATATGTTAATTCAGATAAATAATGGAATGTCAGAAATAGAATTAATTAAAAAAGCCAAACAAGCACATATAAAAGTTTATGGCTTATCAGATTATTATATTACACAATATAATGAAAAGGTTCCCGTTATTATCTTAGGATATGCAAAATTAAATGTTGAAAAGATTATTGAAGGTTTGAAAATTTTAAAAAAAGTTTGGAATATAGAAGGGTAAGGAACGTAATATGTACGAATATACAGGAAGTGAATGGTTATTTTTCTTTTATTTTTATTGCTTTTTTGGTTGGTGCTTTGAAACAATTTATGTTTCATTTTGTGAAAAAAAATTTGTGAATAGAGGTTTTATGAGAGGCCCTTTTTTACCATTATATGGGAGTGGTGCCCTTGTTATGTTGATTTCTTCAGCGCCTTTTCAGGATCATATAATATTGGTTTATATATCGGGATGTATTGGTGCAACAACATTAGAATATTTTACAGGTGTCATAATGGAAGGATTATTTAAAGTTAGATATTGGGATTATTCTGAAAAAAAATTCAATTTTCAGGGGCAGATTTGTCTTTCCTCTACGTTGGCATGGGGAATATTGACGATATTTATGACAGAAGTTATACATATAAGGGTTGAAGAAATTGTATTATCATTACCAAGCAAGGCGGTGTATTATATAACGATTGCCATAACTTTTGTAATTGTAACTGATTTTGTTCTTTCTTTTAAAGCAGCTATAAGTTTAAGAAATGTACTGGTATCTATGAAAAATACAAAAGAGAATATTGAAAGAGTACAAAATAGATTGGACCACTTGGTGATGAATGCAGGGGAACAGCTTAGCACAAGAAAAGAAGTTTTTGTTGAAACAATGACCGGTTATAAACTTAATAAATTTGATAAATTGAAAATGGATGAATTAAAGGAAACAATAGAAAATAATTTTGAAATTTTGAAAACAAAGAATTTTACGAAAACAACTTCTATTGATGAAATAAAAGAAGAAATAATGAAATTAAGAAGTAGATATAATCAAAATATAGAAACTAGAGAAAAATTAAAAGTAATTAAGAACTTCTATCAAAAAAATATGATTAAAAGTAATCCAAGTATGGTATCTGGGAAATACAAAGAGGAATTTGATGAGATTAAACAGTATTTATCTAAAAAAATAAACAAGAAAAAAAGCTGAGGTTAAACCTCAGCTTTTACATCACTTTCATTGTCTGAGGAATCAGCATCAACTTCAGCTTCAATATCCTCGGATTCATCTTCGGTAAGATCATCATCATATTCATCATCGAAATCATCATCGAAATCATCATCGAAATCATCATCAAGTAATGATTTTTCCTTATACTTTGAATAGAGCACCAAACCTCCGGCAACACCTGCGCAAACACCTGCAACAGCAACAATAAATTTTATAAATTTTTTCATAGCCACAGCTCCTTTCAACTTCTTATACTTTATTTTAATACGAAATCACTAAATTGAAAAGCATTTCATGGAATTTTATAAAAATTTAACGAATAGGAAAGAAATTATGCATGTTTATCAGGAAAAAAACGATATAATTGTAACACAGATGGCAGATTTTTCTTTAAATCAGACAATTGAATGCGGTCAATGTTTTCATTATTTTAAATATGGTGAGAATGATTACGGAATTGTTGCATTTAAAGATTATACAAGAGTAGTACAAAATAAAAATGAGTTGAAATTTTATAATACAAATATTCAAGATTATTATAATATATGGGAGCATTATTTTGATTTAAAAAGAGATTATAAGGAAATTAAACAAAGATTGTTGGAAAAAGATCCTTCTTTAAATCAGCCAATACAAGAACTTTGGGGGATGAGAATATTAAATCAGAATTTTTTTGAAACATTAATTTCTTTTATTATATCTCAAAATCAACAAATTCCCAGAATTAAACAAATAATTGTAAATCTATCCCAAGCAATGGGAGAGCAAGCAGGAGAAAATATGAACACATTTCCCTGTGCAGAAAAAATCTTACAAGAAGGTCTAGAAACAGTTAAATCCTGTAAAGCAGGATTTAGAAGTTCTTATATTATAGATGCATGTGAAAACTATGTACAGGGGAATCTGTTGGTAGATGAACTAAATAATATGAGTTATTTGGATTGTATGGATCGATTAAAAACCATAAAGGGGGTTGGCGATAAAGTGGCTAATTGTGTTTCTTTGTTTTCATTAAATAAAAGAAATGCATTTCCTATAGACGTATGGATTAAGAGAATTATGGAAGAACTTTATTTTCATAGAATAGCAAAAAATGAAGAAATATCGGAACTTGCAATTGAATTATTTGGAGAATATGGGGGGTATGCGCAACAATATTTATTTTATTTTGGTATGCAACAAGGAATTGGAAAGAAAAAATAAGAAAATCATAGGAAAAGAGAGAAAAATCGAGAAAAAATGAGAAAAGTATGTTAAAATCATTATTATTCAATTAAGCAATGACTTGCAATGAATTGATAAAATCAATAATATAGAAATATAAATTAGCACTCCTCAAATGAGAGTGCTAACAAAAACAATTACAAGGAGGAATCAAAATGAAGTTAATACCTTTAGGAGATAGGGTAGTATTAAGACAACTTATAGCAGAAGAAACAACAAAGTCAGGGATTGTACTTCCAGGACAAGCAAAAGAAAAACCACAGCAGGCTGAAGTAGTTGCAGTAGGACCTGGTGGAATGATAGATGGTAAGGAAGTTACAATGCAAGTAAAAGTAGCAGATCAAGTAATTTTTTCAAAATATGCTGGTACAGAAGTGAAGTTGGAAGAAGAGGAACTTATTGTTGTAAAACAAAGTGACATTCTTGCAATTATTGAATAGGAGGATATGAAAGATAATGGCTAAAGAGATAAAATATGGAGCAGAAGCAAGAGAAGCGCTAGGAGCTGGAGTTGATAAACTAGCAAATACAGTTAGAGTAACACTTGGACCTAAGGGAAGAAATGTTGTTCTTGACAAATCTTATGGAGCACCTTTAATTACGAATGATGGTGTAACAATTGCAAAAGAAATAGAATTAGAAGATGCTTTTGAAAATATGGGAGCCCAATTAGTGAAAGAAGTTGCAACAAAGACGAATGATGTTGCAGGAGATGGAACAACTACAGCAACTGTATTAGCGCAAGCAATGATTACAGAAGGATTTAGAAACCTTGCAGCAGGAGCTAATCCAATTATTCTTAGAAAAGGAATGAGAAGAGCTACAGATGTTGCAGTAGATGCAATCGCAAAAATGAGTGCTAAAGTAAATGGAAAAGACCAAATAGCAAAAGTTGCAGCTATTTCAGCAGGAGATGAAGTAGTTGGACAATTAGTTGCAGATGCAATGGAAAAAGTATCCAATGATGGAGTTATTACAATTGAAGAATCAAAAACAATGATGACAGAATTAGATGTTGTTGAAGGAATGCAATTTGATAGAGGATATATTTCAGCATATATGGCAACAGATATGGATAAGATGGAAGCAGTTTTGGATAATCCATATATTTTGATTACAGATAAGAAAATAACAAATATTCAAGATATTTTGCCTATCCTTGAGCAAATAGTTCAAAGTGGATCAAAGCTTCTTATTATTGCTGAAGATATTGAAGGTGAAGCTCTTACAACATTAATCGTAAATAAATTACGAGGAACATTTAATGTAGTTGCAGTAAAAGCTCCAGGATATGGAGATAGAAGAAAAGAAATGTTAAAAGATATTGCAATTTTAACAGGAGGTCAGGTAATTTCTGAAGAACTTGGATTAGATATTAAAGAAACAACAATTGAAATGTTGGGACGCGCTAAATCTGTAAAAGTTCAAAAAGAAAATACAGTGATTGTGGATGGAGAAGGTTCAAAAGACGATATTGCAGCTAGAATTTCACAAATCAAAGCACAGTTTGATGAGACAACATCAGAATTTGATAAAGAAAAACTTCAAGAAAGACTTGCAAAACTTGCAGGTGGTGTTGCAGTTATTAGAGTAGGAGCAGCTACAGAAACAGAAATGAAAGAAATGAAATTAAGACTTGAAGATGCTCTTGCAGCTACAAAAGCGGCAGTTGAAGAAGGCGTTATTGCAGGTGGTGGTTCAGCATATATTCATGCAATGAAAGAGATTGAACTATTTATAGACCAACTTGATGGAGATGAAAAAACAGGCGCGAAAATTATTCTTAAATCACTGGAAGCACCTCTTTTCCATATAGCATATAATGCAGGTTTAGAAGGATCAGTTATTATTAATAAAGTAAAAGAGTCTGAAGTTGGAATGGGATTTGATGCACTACATGAGGAATATGTAGATATGGTAAAAGCTGGAATCCTTGATCCAGCAAAAGTTACAAGAAGTGCACTTCAAAATGCAAATAGTGTAGCATCAACACTTCTTACAACGGAATCAGTAGTAGCAGATATTAAAGATGAAAGTTCAGCAGCAGCTGCAGCGGCAGCTATGGGCGGAATGGGTGGAATGGGCGGAATGATGTAAAGCCTTTTCCTTTTAAAAACAGTTGTTTTTCACAAAATCATGTGAAAAACAACTGTTTTTTACTATATATAGAAATAATTAAGATTAAAAAAGGTATAAATATAAATTTAATAGAATTTATAGTATTTTCACTTCCAAAACATATAAAAACTATGTAGAATGATAATAAGTGATTTAATAATAGAAAGGGGAGCCAACATATTATGCTAGAAGCAGTGGTTGAGTGTCTTGTACAAAGTAAAAAAACAACAAAGGATTATATTGCTAGAGGTCTTATTCTTTTTTTGGATATAGTGGTGATTGTTATATTGGTAATATCATTCATGCTTTATGTTCCATTTATTGGAATTATATTTGTAGCAATTGCAGTTCCTATTACTTATTTTGTATTTCGTAATACAAATTTGGAATATGAATATGCATTTTTTGATGGAGAATTAAATGTTGATAAGATTATGAACAAGAGAGTACGTAAAAAATTAGGGACTTTTAATTTTTCAAGATTGGAAATTATGGCACCGGAAGATTCGGAACGTATTAAAACCGGATTGAATAATCGAAAACAAATAGATTATTCTTCTCATAATCCAAAGGATACTGCATATGTTGCAGTATTGTACAATGATAAAAATAATTTGGTAGAACTTAAGTTTAATCCAAGCGAGGAATTGTTAAAGAGTATACAGAATAAATATTCCAGAAAATTGTATCGAGATTAATTTGTTGATTGTATTGACTTTTTAATTTTATTTTGTTATATTTTAAAGAATTATCCAAGTGATTAATTTAATGAACCCTTTATGGAAGGGAAAGAGAAAGGCAGGTTTTGAAATGGGTACGATTATTGGAGAAGGAATTACATTTGACGACGTGCTTTTGGTTCCGGCTTATTCGGAAGTGACACCTAATATGATTGATTTAGGGACACATCTTACCAAAACAATCAAATTGAATGTTCCAATTATGAGCGCAGGTATGGATACTGTTACGGAGCATAGAATGGCGATAGCAATGGCACGTCAAGGCGGAATTGGTATTATACATAAAAATATGTCAATTGAGCAACAAGCAGAAGAAGTTGACAAAGTAAAACGTTCAGAAAATGGCGTTATTACGGATCCGTTTTTTCTTTCACCAGAACATACATTGGAAGATGCAAATAACCTTATGGGTAAATTCAGAATATCGGGAGTACCAATTACAGAAGGTAAGAAGTTAGTTGGAATTATAACAAATCGTGATTTGAAATTTGAAACAGATTTTAGTAAAAAAATTAAAGAAAGTATGACCAGTGAAGGATTAATTACAGCTAAAGTTGGTATTACACTTGAAGGAGCTAAGGCAATCCTTGCAAAATCAAGAGTAGAGAAATTACCAATTGTAGATGATGATTTTAACTTAAGTGGTCTTATTACAATAAAAGATATTGAAAAACAGATTAAATATCCCCTATCGGCAAAAGACAATCAAGGAAGGCTTCTTTGCGGTGCTGCTGTAGGAATTACATCAAATATTATGGATAGAGTTGACGCACTTATGAAAGTGAAAGTGGACTGTGTTGTTTTAGACTCAGCGCATGGTCATTCTAAGAATATTATTGAAGCAGTTAAAAAAATCAAAGAAATTCATCCGGAATTACAGGTGATTGCAGGAAATATAGCAACAGGTGAGGCAGCAAAAGCTTTGATTGAGGCTGGTGTTGATGCTGTGAAAGTTGGGATTGGACCAGGGTCAATATGTACAACTAGAGTTGTTTCAGGAATTGGTGTTCCTCAGATTTCAGCAGTAATGAGTGTATACGAAGTAGCAAAAGAATATGGAGTATGTGTAATTGCAGATGGTGGAATTAAATATTCAGGAGATGTTACAAAAGCAATTGCAGCAGGGGCAGATGTTTGTATGATGGGTAGTATCTTTGCTGGATGTGATGAATCCCCTGGAGATTTTGAATTATACCAAGGAAGAAAGTATAAGGTGTATAGAGGAATGGGCTCTATTGCAGCAATGGAGAATGGAAGCAAAGACAGATATTTTCAGACAGATGCAAAAAAACTTGTTCCTGAAGGCGTAGAGGGGCGTGTTGCCTATAAAGGACTTGTGGAAGATACTGTTTTCCAACTTATGGGAGGCTTGAAATCAGGAATGGGATATTGTGGAACACAGACAATTCCTCTTTTAAAGGAAAATGGAAATTTTGTTAAAATTTCGTCAGCTTCCTTGAAAGAAAGTCATCCACATGACATTCATATAACAAAAGAAGCTCCAAATTATAGTGTAGAATAGTAAAAAAATGAGAGCTATCGTGATTTCACTTTACGATAACTCTTTTTTTATGTAGAATAATATATACAACTATACAAATGAGGAATACAATGAAAACAAAGAAGATATCTGTGATTATACTTACATCAATTTTAACAATAAGTATTGTATTATTTGTGGCAATATTAAGTTTTGGATTAAATAATAGACATGTGGATTCTCAACAGGACATATTGGAGGAGGAATTAACAACAGAAGATCCTTTTTTGACAGGGGATCTAATTGATGAGCAATTTTTAACAATCAATCCTTATTCAAGGTCTGGAAGTGAGCTAGAACAAGTAAATGGTATTGTTATTCATTATGTTGGCAATCCGGGGACTACAGCACAACAGAATAGGGATTATTTTGAGAGTTTAATGACTACGGAGGAAAGAAGTGCAAGTAGTCATTATGTGATAGGGTTACAAGGCGAAATTATTCAGTGTATTCCATTGGATGAAATATCCTATGCATCGAATCAAAGGAATTTTGATACAATATCAATAGAATGTTGCCATATAGATGAAAGTGGTAAGTTTAATGATGCTACATATCAGTCGTTAGTGACACTGACGGCTGCTTTGTGTAAGACTTACGGACTTGATCCAATGAATGATGTGATTAGACATTATGATATTACGGGTAAACTTTGTCCATTGTATTTTGTAGAACATGAAGATGAGTGGTATGGTTTTAAGTTAAATGTAAAGGGTGCAATGGATCAATGATTCAGAAGGAGAGATAGTAAATGACACAAGTAGATATATATAATATTATTGAATTAATGGGTGGAATTGGATTATTTCTTTTTGCAACGAAATTGATAGCAGATGGACTTCAAAGAGCAACAGGCGAAAAAATGAAAAGTCTTTTAGGGACTTTGGCTGACAATAGAATCAAAGGAATTCTAGTTGGGATTTTTTTAACGGCATTGATTCAAAGCTCAGGAGACACATCAGTTATGGTTGTTGGATATGTAAATTCTGGAATTTTGAACCTTACGCAGGCAATTGCAGTTATTATGGGAGCAAATATTGGAACAACGGTTACTAGCTGGGTAGTAGCACTCTATGGTTTTGGACCGGAGTTTGGGATATTTGGAATTATGTTTTATGTAATGATTTTTCTTGCTATTGGCTCAGGAATTTACTTATATACAGGACCAAGAAATAGAAAAGGAGAGATTTTACTAGGTTTTGGACTTTTGTTTGTAGGATTAGGATTTATAAAATCTTCTATTGAATTCTATGCAAATTTTGATATTCTGTTATCATTTATAGATTTGATTGGACAGCATCCATTGCTGGGGATTTTACTTGGAATTGTGTTAACTATGGTTTTGCAAAGTTCTGCTGCTACAATAGCTATATTACAGGTATCTGCAATTGTATTTACTGTACCAATGGAAATGGCGGTTTATATTTGCATGGGAGCTGGAGTTGGAGCATGTTTTAAAGCAATATTTACAAGTAGATCAACAGTAAAGGATGCGCAAAGAGCGGCAATTGTGAATTTGCTTATGAATGTTTTTGGTACAATGTTTTGGGGAATGTTATTTTATATTTTACTGCAAATATTTATAGAATATTCAGGGGCTCAAGTTGGATGTGTATTTATAGCCATTTTTTACACAGGATATAAAATTTTGAATGTGCTTTTGTTTGCGCCTATTTATTCAAGCTTGGTTTCTTTTTCTAATTGGATTATAAAAGGACAAACACAAGAAGATTTTATTCCATGTGAAGTAGAAGAAACGAGAGTTTCTCTTGATTTTAGAATTTTAAATACACCATCATTGGCAATACAAGCTGTAAGTAATTATATTTTAAAAGTGGCTGAAAACTGTAATAAAAATATTATATATGGAATGGATGCATTACTAGCTCAGGATTTAAGTAATATTCCTTTGATTTATAAAAAAGAACAAGGGATTGATAGGGATGTTGCTGAATTAACAGAGTTTCTTGCAAAATTAAGTAGTGGAGCACTTACAGAGCGTCAGAGTACTTATGTAAAAGATTTTATGTATACGGTTATTGATTTAGAAAGAATTGGGGATCATGCAGAAAATCTTGCAGAATTAGCAGAATTAATGCAAAACAAGAATTTTGTGTTTTCAAATCAGGCAATTTCTGATTTACAGGAAATTTGTGAAGCAGTAAAAGGTTCTGTTAAAAATGCAATTGAAGCAAGAGCTTCAGGGGATTTAGAATATATAAGAAACACATTTAGATTTGAAGATGATGTGGATTCTCTTGAAGAGGAAATCAGAGATAGACATATAAAAAGACTGGCGCTACAAGAATGCAATGCAGAAGCAGGAGTTGTTTTTTTGGATATACTAACAAATTTGGAGAGGGTATCAGATCACGCGGTTAATATTGCAGGATATGTAAAGGATGAGGCTTAATGTATAAAGAAAAATTATTGGATATAATAGAAAATAAAAATGTTAGGGTGGCATTAATTTCCATTAAAGCCGAATTGACTACAGAATCAGAAATAGAGACATTTAAAGCAGAGGAAAATTACAATCCAGATATTTTTTTGACATTATTAAAGCATGAAGATGCTAAAATACGAAAAAATGATGCTATTATTATGGGATTATTAAGAGAAGAGAACTTTAAGGATGAATTAATTGCAGCCTATAAGAGCGATGCTACATTATTTAATAAAAGTGCATATTTAAAAGCAATAAAAAATTATGCGTATCAGGAAGATGCAAAGGATTTAATAGAAAGAAAAGAGGAATTGGAATCAGGAAAGTTTGAAGAAAAAGATTTAAAGCATATTGCACAAGAGCTATCTGTATTAAGAGAAATGTTTCCTGAAAAAAGAGAAAAACATATTTTTGTAAATCCCTCTCAACCGGTGATGCTTATACTTACAACAAAAAAAGAAGCATCTGAGAGATTAGTATGTGAAGTTAAAAAAATGCAGGAAGTTCAAGAAGTGCAAAAAATGTTTCTTGGAGTTATGTTTAAAACGGCTAAAATTAAAGAACTTTCTCAAATAAGGACGTATAAAGAGATTCTTTTTCCTTTAAATGGTTTAAAACCTGTGGGGAAGAATGAGATAGTGAAAAATATAGTTCATGGAAATCTATTGGCGTTATTGAACATATTACATGAATCATCAAAAAGTCCTTTTGGATTTCGAATCACATCCAGTAGATTAGATGATGCCAAAATTGCAAAAGAAATAGAAGCATTGTCCAAAGGAAGATTAAGAAATGCTCCATCAGATTACGAAATAGAAATTAAGATAATAGAAAATAAAGATGAACAGATGATTTCTTTTTTGAAATTATATACATTTAAAGACATGCGATTTTCTTATAGAAAAAATGTAGTCTCGGCATCCATTCATCCAGTGAATGCTGCAATTGTAATGGATATGGTGGAAGATTATCTCGTGGATAATGGTCAAATTTTAGATCCTTTTTGTGGGGTTGGTACAATGCTAATTGAAAGAAATCAAAAAAAACTAGCAAGATATAATTATGGGATTGATGTTTTTTCACAAGCGATTCAGGGAGCAAGAGAAAATGCCGATGCATCAGAAGTAGATATTAATTTTATTAATAGAAATTATTTTGATTTTAGACATGAATATTTTTTTGATGAAATTATTACCAATATGCCTCGTTTTGAAAAAGAAGCTTCAGATAGTTTTTATAGGGACTTTTTTTTGAAAAGCGAAGAGGTATTGAAGGATAAAGGTCTAATTATTATGTATTCAAATGAAAAAAATTTAGTGAAAAAATATATGAGGATAAATCATAATTTTAAATTAATAAGAGAATTTTTATTTAATGAAAAAGAAGGTTATTCTGTATATGTGATAATGAAGCTAACTGAAGAGGGTTGATTATGAACAAATTAAAAGTTCCAACAACAATTGAATATTTAACGAACAGTAATGATTTTATTGATATTGTTAATTTACTTTTTAAAGAATATATTGAAATTATGGAAGTAAATGGATTGCAACTTTTACAGATATCAGCAGATGAGAAGTGGGTTAGAGCAATTATTCAAGTATGTAACAAGGAAGAAGATTGCAAAAAAATACAGGAATTTAAAGAAATCAAATTGGATCAAATGCCATATTTAAAAAATGAAGTTGTTTGTATAAAAGCATCAGAAAAGTCTTATATGCCAGAAAATACTAGAATGTTATTTTCACCAGTGTATATTAGAGACAAAGCGGCAATGTATGTGGGCGCTTTTATACAGGAAGGGAAATTCGAAGATTATCAATATCAATTATTATCTCAAGTAACTTTGATTGTACAGAGCATAGCTGCAAAAAAGAACTTTGAAGATTCCTTAGAAAGTTCATTTAAGTTACTTGAAGATCTTATGGATGAAATTCCTGTAGGAGTTGCCGTTTTAGATAAAAATGAAAAAAGAGTTTTTTTGATGAACGAACTTGCAGCAAAATCTGAAGCTGTTCAAAATGCGATGGGGACGGCACTTGAAAAATACAATTTATATGGGGAAAATCAAATTGAAGAAATATATGAAAATGAATATGGACTTTGGTATGATGTGCAGTTTAAAAATATTCAGTGGATTAATGGGCAAGATGTTTTAATTTGCACGGCAATTGATGTTACCCAAAAAATAAAAAATAAGCAAAGAATTGAATATCAAGCAAATAATGATTATTTAACAGGGCTTTTTAATAGAATGAAATTGGAAAAAGATTTGGCAGAAATGATAGAGAAGACTGTAAGAAATTGTCAGCATGGGATTGTTCTTTTTTTAGATCTTGATAATTTTAAACAAGTGAATGATGGATTGGGTCATCAATATGGAGATGTCTTATTACAAGAAATTGCTACAGGTATTCAAGCGATTCCGGAAATTGAAAATAGTTGTTACAGACAGGGTGGGGATGAGTTTGTTATTATTATTAAACCGGAATTTTATGAAAAGTCTAATGAAATATTAAAAAGTATTAGTAGGATGTTTAGTAAACCATGGACGTTAATGGAAGTGGAATATTATTGTACGATGAGTATGGGGTTATCAGTTTTTCCAGATAATGGAACAATAGTACAAGACATACTTAAAAAAGCGGATTTCGCAATGTATGAAGCAAAAAAGAATGGTAAGAATCAATTTCTATGGTATGAAGATAAAAAAGAAGATGA
>JBFHFI010000003.1:0-38813 GCA_041583675.1 Butyrivibrio sp.
AAATTGGTTTTTTGTAAATAAATGGCCAATAGATATGAAAGATTATCACACTTATCATGGGGATTTTTATTCATTTGCATTTGAGGCATATATGCCTAAAATAAATACAAATAATCCTGAAGTTATGGAATATTTTGGGAAAATCTGTAAACATTGGGTTACAGATTGGAATATAGATGGAATAAGATTTGATGTGGGTAATGAAATTGGACATTCTTTTATTAAATATTTAAGAGGAATATTAAAGCCATTGAATCAAGAGCTTTATCTATTAGGAGAAATTTGGCATGATTCGATGGTATGGCTCCAAGGAGACGAATATGACTCTGTTATGAATTATCCTTTTGTTGCAACTGTGAATAATTTTTGGCAAGATACCAAGCAAAGGGCAATGGATTTTCGATATAATATTGATAAAGGGTATTCGATGTATTACGAGCAAGTGAATCGTGTAATATTTAATTTTCTAGATTCTCATGATGTGGATAGGGTTATGGATAAAAGCCAGGGTAATTTAGATATTTTCATTCAGAAATTCATTGTTCTTATGACATTAGAGGGGAGCCCATGCATTTATTATGGAACGGAAATTGGGATGACCGGATCTATAACAAGGGGGAATCGTAAATGCATGCCATGGGAAGAAATAGAGCAAGGGAAATATGAGTTTATACAAAATAAAATAAAAAGTTTAATTCAAATTAGAAAGGAATATTCTCAATGTAAAACAAAGGAAATTAAATGGATTCAAGAAGATTTGGAGAGAGTGATACATTATAAAAAAACAAATGAAAAAGGAACAATACATATTTTGATAAATGCAGATAGTAGTGAGTTTCAAATTTCTAATAAAAGGAATGTTATTTTTGAGAATAAAAGACAAGAAAGAACACTACAATCAGGTGGAAGTCTTATTTGGTTAGAGTAGAAATCAAAGGGTTTCCAAATCCTTAATAACAAGGTATAATTATTGTGTTAATATACAAACAATTAATACGAGGGGGACAGGGTATGAAAAATTTAAAAGTGAGTATTAAAATGAATATTATAATACTGATGGTTGCTTTACTGGCAGTGGTTTCTGCAGCGATTTCATTTTATAGTATTAGTGAGATTAAAGGTAAAGCGTTGGATATTATGGAGGATTCTATAAGAAAGGATTATGATCAAAATATTCAAAATCAAGTTGAGGTAGTAATTTCATTGTTAACATATATTGATTATCAATATCAAAATGGTGAATATACTTTGGAGGAAGCAAAATTAATTGCAGAAAATCAAATTAGAGAACTTTCTTATGGAGAAACAGGCTATTTTTGGGTTGATACATCAGACGGAACAAACGTGGTATTATTAGGTGGTGATTCTGAAGGCAGCAATCGTATGGATTTGCAAGATACAGAGGGATACTATTTAGTTAAGGAAATAATTCGCGTGGCAGTGGAAGATGGGGGTGGATTTACAGATTATGTATTTCCAAAACCAGGAGAAGAGGAGTCTTCACCTAAAAGAGCTTATAGTGAATATTTTGAAGCTTTTGATTGGGTAGTAGGTACAGGAAATTATACAGATTATATAGATGCAGAGATTGCAAATTTAGAAGACGAATTTGGTCAAAGTGTTACTGAAAGTCTGATATTATTTGGGATTGTTGTTTTGAGTATTTTCATTATAGCGGCAGGTGCTATACTATTAATTTCTAATGATATTAAAAAATCATTGAAATCAATTTCGGTAAAAATAAAGCGAATTGCACAAGGTGATTTTTCTAAATCAGATTTATCTAAAGAGATAAAAAGAAAAGACGATTTTGGTATAGTACAAAAGGATTTGGAAAATATGAGAGAATCTATAGAAGTTGTTCTTTATAAAATCAAAGAAGAATCATCGGTTCTGAATGATGTTGTTATAGGCATTAATGGAAATGTAAATGAGTTAAATTCAGATATAGAAGATATTTCAGCTACTTCAGAAGAGTTGGCAGCGGTAATGCAAGAAACCGCAGCTTCTACAGAGACAATAAATACCATGTCCAAAGAGATAGATGCAGAGGCTAAGAATATTGCAGAAAGAGCCATTGGAGGTTCAGAACAAGCAAAATTAATTCGGACAAAAGCAAATAATACAAAAGAAGATGCAGTAAAAAGCAGAAGAGAAATGAGTGAAATTAAAAATGATATTCAGATAAAATTAGAAAAAGCATTAGAGGATGCAAAGGTTGTAAATGAAATCGATATTCTAGCAGAATCAATTATGAGTATTACAGCACAAACAAATCTATTAGCTTTAAATGCATCAATAGAAGCTGCAAGGGCTGGAGAAGCAGGAAAAGGTTTTGCAGTAGTAGCGGATGAGATTCGTAATTTGGCCGAACAATCAAAACATACGGTTGAAAATATTCAAAATGTTACACAAGGAGTTACAAGTGCTGTAAATAATTTATCTTCTGATTCTAATAAACTTTTGGAATTTGTAAATGTACAAGTTGATAATAGCTTTGAAGAATTTGAAAAAATGGCAGACTCTTATAAAATGGATTCTATAAATATTAGTGAAATGATAGAAGAATTCGAAAAGACCTCTGAGAAATTAGCAGAATCGATCAAGGGTATAATTCAGGCTATTAATGGAATTTCGATTGCAACAGAAGAAGGTGCATCAGGAATTTCAACAATTGCAGATAAAACGACTACAATATCAATGAAATCAATGAAGGTATATGAAAGTACCCAGCAGGCGAAATCAACAGCTGATATATTAGGAGAAAGTGTTGAAAAATTTAAAATTTAAAAAGTGATATAGAAAAACAGGCCTAGAAATAGACCTGTTTTTTGATTGCTCGTATTTACGAAATGCTTAAAGATTTAAACTAGTGTTACTTAAGAGATTGCTAGCATCTGTTTCAGAAGAGCTGGTGTCTTCTTGCATTGCATCAAGTAAAAGTTTTTCGATAGTAGCTAATAATTCGTCAGTACTACTGACAGAAGATAGACTTGAATCACTAGAAGAACTATTTAAAGTGCTTATTAAGTCTTCAAAGCTGCTTGAATCAGAAAGACTGGAAGATGCAATGCCCAAATTATTTAGTGAAGAGAGTAATGAATCAGTATCTACATTCAAAGAGTTGGAGAGTTCCTGAATAAGAGATAAAACAGAAGAGGAATTCGCCTCTTCTGTTGAGATAGAAGAAACACCAAATAGTTTGTCATAAGTGTCTTCGCTCTCTGATACATCCGTTGGAGGTGGCGGAGGTGGCATCATTTGACTTTTTTGATTTGCTAAGTTGTTATAGTTGTCTGAACAGAGGATCTCATCTCCGGTATCACCAGAAGGAATATACATATCCGTTGAAGTATCAGTAGTGGGGATATTCGTCTGAGTCTGCTGAGGTAAAGTACTTGCATTCGCTACACTTGCTAGTTCTTGCAATTTTTGGAAATAACTAGATAGAGTATTGGTTTCCATATAAATCTCCTTTTTTTGCAATCCATTGCATAATATTCTTCCTTGTAAATATATCTTTCGGATAAAAAAACATAGAAGTTTATAGATTTTTATAATATATATTAATATTCAGAAAGGCAACACATTGTGAACACATAAAGACTTGAAATATACCTAATTAAGGAAAATATAAAGATGGTAAAAGTATTGTGTTATGTGATATATTATATATTATTTAAATATATCCAGTAAGAAAGTCGTGGTAAGGAATGAAAAAACAGGTGGAAAAAGAGGATTTAATATTAGAGATTAATGACCATGGATATGAATCATACATGAAGATTGTGAATAGAATAGCAGTGCGTGGAATTATACATTGGAATCAAGATTTTTTATTGATTACCAATGATAAAAATAAAGATTATAAATTTCCGGGGGGAGGAATGGAAGCCGGGGAGACGCAAATACAGACATTAGTTCGTGAAGTATTTGAAGAAACGGGTAAAAATATAGTTGAGGAATCAATACGGTATTATGGAAGAGTGGAGGAACATAAAAGGGGATTAGTGGATGACTATTTTCATATGACTAGTTTTTATTATATTTGTGAAGTAGAACAAAAAAATATTGACTTGAAGTTAGATAAATATGAAAAAAAATCAGGGTATTATCCGGAAATAATCAAGCTGGAAAAAGCTATTAAAAAGAATCATATAATAAAAGAAGTTGATAAAGTTCCTTGGGTAGAAAGAGACACAAAAGTTATGGAATATTTAAAAGATAATTTTAGAAAAATAACTATTTAAATGCCATAATTACTTTAATATAAAGGTGTTGCAAAAGGCGCTCGATTTGACGAAAAGGAAAATCACAGTTAATATAAGTATAGGAATTCTCTTTTTTAAGAATGAAAAACTTTGATTTATTTAGATGTTTTATAAAAAATTGTGGGTGAAAAAAGGAATCATATTCCATGCCTTGAATTCAATGAATTCAAAATTAAAGTTTGAAAATAATAAAGTTTAAAAGAGAATGTGGATAAGAAAGGAGAGTTGTATTTTATACAATATACAACAATAAAACTATGAAATTTTTTGATAAAGAGATTGAAGCGGCAATTTTTGATATGGATGGGACAATGTTTGATACAGAGAGGTTGCGTTTTAAAGTATTAAAAGAGGCATCAAAAACATTGTTTGGTAAAGAAATGTCAGACGAATTATTATATGATTCATTGGGAGTTAGTGCTGTAACAGGTGAAAAACTAGCAAAACAATTATATGGAGAGGAATTTCCATACAAGAAAATCCGAGCTTTGGCTGATGATTTGGAAAGAAAATATGTGAGAGAAAATGGAGTGCCGGTAAAAGAAGGACTTTATAATCTTTTGGAAAGATTAAAGAAAAATCAAGTGCTTATAGCAATTGCAACATCTAGTAGAAGAGAAATTGTTATGGAGTATTTAATTCGTGCGAAAGTATTAAGATATTTTGATATTGTAGTGTGTGGAGATGAAGTAGAGAATGGAAAGCCTCACCCAGAAATTTTTGAAAAAGCGGCAGCGGAACTTTGCTGCGAGCCTGAAAAGTGTATGATTGTGGAAGATTCTACAAATGGATTAAAAGCAGCTATTGCAGCAGGTGGTATTCCTATTTATATTAAAGATATTAAGGATGCAGAGGAAGAGGTATTACCGGGTATTTTCAAAGGTTATGGTAGAATGATAGATTTTAGAGATGATTTAATTCCTTACACATTAAGTATGGGAATTCCGGATTTAATTGAAACATTCCCACAGAGTATGGATTATGAAATAGCAGGAATTCATGGATTTGGAGCAATGGGTGGTGGATATCTTGCACAAATATTTTCACATTGGGATGGGTATACAAGACCACAGAAAATTATTGGGGCAACTAGAAATCAGATGATTATACAATTGGTTAATTCAATTGGTAAATACAGGGTGAAATATGAAAGTTTGGCTTATTTTCAAAATATAGATAATGTGGAAATTATTGATATGCAGGATGAAGAACAAGTAATAGATATGTATGAGAAATCTACGATTATAGGTCTTTCATTACCTGAAAAAGTAATATCATTACAGGCAGATCTTATTGCAAAATCAATTTTGAATAGATATCGACTTGGACTTGATAAGCTTACTATTTTAATTGTAATGAATAAAATTAACGCCTCTAGATTTGTGAAGAAAAATGTGGAACGTGCGCTTTTAAAGATTGTTGATGAAACAGAGGCAAAAGCAGTTATTGATTCTGTATATTTTGTAGAAACAGTGGTCAATAGAATGGTATCTTCCACACCAGAAGAGAATATTGCAGGAAAAGTTAAAAATGATCTTGATATACTTTATCATAATGTTACAACTTATTATGATGACTTAAGAGGGGTCTTGGACGTATTTAATAGACCTGTTGAAGTTGAAGGAAAACGTAAAAGAAAACCATCCAAAAAAGATGTTGAAGCAAAAGTTGTTAGTGTATCGAAAAGCATTAACTCGGCTGTACAATTTGTAAAGGATGTAAATGATATTAATATCACATTGTTTAGTGCTGAACCAGATATGGCATTGTATGCTAGTGATGTGAGTCCATATTTGAATAGAATTCGTCAAATTCAAGTAATTCATGATATTAAATCAATGCAAGAGATTAAAAACAAACTTTCAAATGGTACACATGCAATTATTGCCTGGTATTCTTGGTTATTAGGATATGATACAATAGGTCAGGGAATGGGAGACCCCAATATAGAGAAAATTGCTTCAAGAATTATGAAGCATGAAATTAGACCTGCAATGATTACAGAAAATCCTGATTTAAAAAGATATATAGATTCATTTATTGCTAATTTTATCAAAAGATGTAGGGTTTCATTTAAGGATAAATGTACCAGAGTGGGTCGTGATCCTATGAGAAAACTTCAAAAAGGAGAGCGTGTATTAGGCGCTATTTCATTGGCACAGAGATATGACAGAGAAACACCGACTCTTGAATTCGGAGTGGCATGTGCAATTCTATATTCTATAAGATCTGTAAATGTAAAAGATGGAGAGGCTGAAAAAATACGGAATATGTATAATGAAACTCATTCTATAAAAGGGATATTAACCTACAGTGGTCTATATGGTAAAAGTCGTTATAAAGGATTAGATCCTGAGGTAGATGCGGAATTAATTGCAAGAATTGAAAATGAATTTGATAGGCTTGTTAAAAAAATACCTGAAAGAGAAGAAGTATAATTTATATAAGTCTTAAAGTGCATATAAAATAAATATAATGGGGCAATATTGTTTGATTTTGATAAATGGTATTGCTCCTTTATAATGAAAATGTAGTTGTGAAAAAAAGGTGATATCTAGTGACGGAACTTTGAAAATATGGTAGAATAAAGTTGTTTAAGTGGTTAGAGATAATGTTTCGTAGTACAAGGAGGATATAGAATTATGGAATTAAAGGGATCAAAGACAGAGGAAAATTTAGCAGCTGCATTTGCAGGGGAATCAATGGCGAGAAATAAGTATACATATTATTCTTCAAAAGCAAAAAAAGAAGGATATGTTCAAATTGCAAAATTGTTTGAAGAGACTGCAAATAATGAAAAAGAACATGCTAAAATATGGTTTAAACTTTTACATGATGGAATTCCAGAGACAACAACGAATCTTTTAGATGCGGCAGAAGGCGAATATTATGAATGGACAGATATGTATGCTGGATTTGCTAAAGTGGCAAAAGAAGAAGGTTTTACTAAAATTGCATTTTTATTTGAGCAGGTTGCAAAAATAGAAAAAGAACATGAGGCAAGATATCGTGCATTGCTTTCCAATGTAAAAGATGAATTGGTTTTTTCAAGAGATAATGAAATGGTATGGATTTGCAGTAATTGTGGACATATTGTAATCGGTAAAAAAGCACCAGAGATGTGCCCAGTCTGTGAACATCCAAAGGCTTATTTTGAAATTAAAGCAGACAATTATTAGAAATATAAATATTCGGAGAAAAGAGTAGCAGGAGAAATAGATGAATAAACAACAAGAAGCAAAGCTAAAAGAAAAGAATAAAAAAGATGCTCGAATTGCGATTATAATTTGTGCTTTGATATTAGCGGTTTTTGCAGTAGTAATTATCGTTGTTAAGGTAATACCATTTTTTGAGAAATCGAATGAGGCTGATACTACAACAAATACATACGAAATTGGAAGTACTGTGACATTTGGGGCTTATGAACAAGATAATGATGAAAGTAATGGAGCAGAGGATATTCAATGGAAAGTATTAGATGTAGAAGATAATAAAGCTTTATTATTATCCGAGGACATTTTGGATGGAAGATCTTATAATGAAGAAGTGGATTATGTAACATGGGAAACATCTTCCCTGAGAGAATGGATTAATGATGATTTTTATTCTGAGGCGTTTTCAACATCAGAACAAGGTCGTATAATTAAGACTACATTGAATAATGATGAAGATACACCGTTTTTAGTAGGAAACACAGAGGATAATGTATTTATTTTAAGTGCAGATGAATTATTTGAATATTTTAATAGTGCTTCTGAGATTGTTTCTAGTCCAACTACCTATGCGGGATTATTAAGGCAGGTACCATCGACAACTACCTATGGTTATTTTTGGATGAGAACAGCAGGTTGTATTGAAGACTATGCAACAGGAGCTGATGGAGAAGCAACAGATATAGTGTTTAGCGAAACCGAAAATTCTGATAGCGGAAGCACATATGCTTTATATTTTGCAAATGGACTTATGTATAAAGGATATGGAGTTACAACTGTTCTTGGTGTGAGACCAGCTATTTGGGTAACAATTGAATAATTAGAAATATATAAAGCATCATGCTTAGGCATGGTGCTTTTTTTATGTAGATTTTACATTTAAAATAAAAAATCAAACAAAAACAAGGGAATCTATCGAAAATATCGGGATTTCACGAAGATTTTACATAGAGTTTGCATATATAAGGATATGAATTTTACATTCAACCCTTATTCTAGTAAATGTAGAAAAGAGAAGGAGGAAAAACAATGAAGGTGAATCTTAATTCTGTAGATAAAGTAAAGAGCTTTGTAAATGAAGTGTCAAATTTTGCAACAGAAGTCGATCTTGTTTCATCACGGTATGTCATTGACGCAAAATCAATAATGGGAATATTTAGTTTAGATCTTTCCAAACCAATAGAGGTGGAAATTTACGATAAGGGTCAAGAAACAGAAATTATGCAGGTTTTACAAAAATACGCATAACTAAAAAATGTGTAAATTTATTAAATTATATTTAAGGAGAAAAAAATGAAAAAGAATTTATTGAAAAGAGTTTTAGCAACATCTATGATTTTAGGAATGGCAGCAACAAGTCTTGTAGCTTGTCAAAAAGTATCTGGTGGAACAGAGATTAATGTAATTTCAAGAGAAGATGGTTCAGGTACAAGAGGAGCCTTTATTGAACTTGTTGGAGTTCAAGAGAAAGATGCTGATGGAAATAAAGTTGATTATACAACAACAGAAGCGGCAATTAGTAATAGTACAGAAGTTGTAATTTCTACAGTGGCTGGAGATGAAGCATCAATCGGATATATTTCATTGGGTTCATTAAACGATACTGTAAAAGCTGTTAGTGTAGATGGAGTTGAAGCTACAGTGGATAATATTAAATCAGGAGATTATGCAATTGCTAGACCTTTTAATATTGCAACAAGTGGAGAAGTGAGTGAAGTGGCACAAGATTTCATTAATTTTATACTTAGTTCTGATGGTCAGGCTATTGTAGAAGAGAATGGATATATTTCAGCAGTTGATGGTGAAGCATATGAAGCTTCTGGAGCAGAAGGAAAAATCACTATCGCAGGATCATCTTCTGTAACACCTGTAATGGAAAAACTTGCTGAGGCATATCAAGCAATTAATACAGGAACAGAGATAGAAACACAGGAAAGTGATTCAACAACAGGTATGACATCTGCAATTGAAGGAATCTGTGATATAGGAATGGCATCACGTGATTTAAAAGATAGTGAGCTTGAAGCAGGACTTGATAATATAGTAATTGCTAAAGATGGTATTGCTATGATTGTTAACACAGCAAATGAAGTTGATAATTTAACAATAGATCAAATTAAAGAAATCTATGTTGGAGATATTACAGATTGGGATGATGTTAAATAGTGGTAAATCCCATTTGGAGCTTTGCACTTGCAGCGGAGTGGTATAGAAAATAGTAATAAATAGAAAATATGAATATATAACCTTCCCATACCAAATGGTGTGGGAGGGTATGTCATATTTAAAAAGATTTTATGAAGCGTGGTAAGGAGCTATTGATGAAGAGAATTGATAAGTTTATGGAGATAGTATTCTTGATTATTGCCAGTGTATCTATTGTGGCAGTTGCTCTTGTATGTTATTTTATTTTTTCAAAAGGAATTCCAGCAATTGAGGAAATTGGAATTGTGGATTTTATTACAGGCCTTGTCTGGAGACCGGGTAATGATATTTATGGAATTTTCCCGATGATACTTGGAAGTATATATGTAACCTTTGGAGCTCTTGTAATTGGAGTGCCAGTGGGTATTTTTACAGCTATTTTTATGGCGAAATTTTGTCCGGAAAAAGTATATAAAATTTTAAAACCTATCGTAAATTTATTGGCTGGTATACCATCCATTATTTACGGATTTTTTGGATTAATGGTAGTTGTTCCCTATATACGAGATTATGTAGGAGGAACAGGATTGAGCATCCTAGCTGCTTCAGTGATTTTGGGAATTATGATATTGCCAACCATTATTGGGGTGACCGAATCATCCATACGTGCGGTTCCTGAACATTATTTTGAAGGGGCTTTAGCATTGGGGGCAACCAAAGAAATAAGTGTATTTAAAGTTGTACTGCCTGCTGCGAAATCTGGAATCATGGCTGCGATAACGCTTGGTATGGGTAGAGCGATTGGAGAAACCATGGCAGTGGTTATGGTTGCAGGAAATCAAGCTAGGGTACCGGATAGTATTATAGAAGGTGCGAGAACTTTGACTTCGAATATCGTTTTAGAAATGGGATATGCTACAGATCTACACCGTGGAGCATTGATTGCAACAGGTGTTGTTTTATTTGTATTTATTCTTCTTATTAACTTGGTATTTAATCTATTGAGTAGGAGGGATAAAGGATAATGAATAATATAAAGAAAAAGAAGGGTTCATTAAAGATAGGAACTTGGTTATTAAGAATTTTAATGGGATTAGCAGCACTCCTTACAACCGTTTCATTGGTTTTTATTCTTATGTATATACTAATTATGGGGGTTCCTTATTTGTCTTCACCGGGATTATTTGATTGGGAATATAATTCAGATAATGTATCTTTAATGCCTGCGTTAATTAATACATTTACATTAACAGGACTTGCATTATTAATAGCAGTTCCATTTGGGATTGGTGCAGCAATATATTTAGTGGAATATGCGAAAAAAGGAAATCGTATGGTCACAGTTATTAGAATGATGGCAGAAACGTTAACAGGAATTCCTTCTATAATATATGGATTATTTGGATTGCTATTTTTTGTAATGTTTTTGGGATGGAATTTTTCTATATTAGCAGGGTCAGTAACTGTTGCAATGATGGTATTACCAGTTATTATTAGAACAACGGAAGAAGCGTTGCTATCGGTGCCAGATTCCTTTAGAGAGGGAAGCTTTGCTTTAGGTGCTGGTAAATTAAGAACAATTTTTATAATTGTTTTACCATCTGCCATACCTGGAATTTTATCAGGAGTAATTTTATCTATTGGTCGTATTGTGGGAGAAACGGCGGCGTTAATTTATACAGCGGGAACAGTAGCCAAAATACCAACAAGTATTATGGGTTCAGGAAGAACGCTTTCTGTTCATATGTATAGAATTGCCAACGAAGGATTACATACGAATGAAGCATTTGCAACGGCAGTAGTACTTTTGTTTATAGTACTATTAATCAATGGACTTTCGACATTAGTTGCAAAAGTCCTTACAAAAAATAAGTAGAAGAGGTAAGTGATGGAGCATAAATATCTAGTAGAAAATTTAAATTTACATTATGGAGATTTTCAAGCGTTAAAGAGTGTTAATCTTGGAATTTATCATAATGAGATTACAGCATTTATTGGGCCTTCAGGATGTGGAAAATCTACATTTCTTAAAACATTAAATAGAATGAATGATTTGGTACAAGGATGTAAAATTGATGGAAAAGTTCTTTTAGATGGTGAAGACATCTATGATAAAATGGATGTATGTGATTTGAGAAAACGTGTAGGAATGGTATTTCAAAAACCAAATCCATTTCCTATGAGTATCTATGATAATATAGCATTTGGACCACGAACACATGGGATAAAAAATAAATCAAAATTAGATGAAATTGTAGAGAAGTCTCTACGTGATGCAGCAATCTGGGATGAAGCAAAGGATAGATTAAAAAAATCAGCTTTAGGAATGTCAGGTGGACAGCAACAACGTCTTTGTATTGCAAGAGCATTAGCAGTTAATCCAGAAGTCATTCTTATGGATGAACCAACTTCAGCATTGGATCCGATTTCCACATCTAAAATTGAGGATTTAATTATGACATTAAAAGAAAAATACTCAATAATAATGGTAACACATAATATGCAACAGGCGGTTAGAGTTGCAGACCGCACAGTATTCTTTTTATTAGGAGAAATAATTGAAAGTGGAACTACAGAGGATATGTTCTCAATGCCACAAGATAAGAGAACAGAAGATTATATTTCAGGGAGGTTTGGTTGATGAGAGCACAATATGAACTACAATTAAAACAGCTTAATAATGAAATGATACATATGGGAAGCTTGATTGAAAATGCAATTGAAATGTCAATTGATGCATTTGTAAAAGGTGATATCAAAAAAGCGAGAATGGCAATTGAATATGATGAAAATGTAAATCAAGCAAAAAAAGATATAGAAACATTATGTATGAAATTATTACTTACGCAGCAACCAGTTGCCACGGATTTAAGAACAATATCTTCTGCACTAAAAATTGTTACAGATATGGAAAGAATTGGAGATCATGCATCAGATATTTCTGAAATGACAATTATGCTTGCAGGTTCAGAATATATTAAGAATTTAGATGTTGTAAAAAAAATGGCAATAGAAACAACATATATGGTAAATAAAAGTGTGGAAGCATATGTGGATAAAGATATCCAAAAGGCCCAAAAGGTAATAGAATATGATGATATTATAGATGCACTTTTTGATAAGGAAAAAATAGAAATTATTGAACTTATTGCAACAAATCCAGAGTATGGAAATCAGGCTTTGGATCTTATATTAGTTGCTAAATATTTTGAAAGAATTGGTGACCATGCAACAAATATTGCAGAATGGGCAATATTTGCTGGTACAGGAGATATAAATGTTATACAATAAGTTGAGAAAGTGATATTTTACATTTATTTTACATAAAAACCCAATGCTTTTTACTTGAGCACATTATGATTTAGATATTATTTACAATATTTTATAAAGTGAGGAAATATCATGGATTTTTTTAATGTGTTAGCATTGTTAGGTGGACTAGCCGTATTCTTGTATGGAATGAATACGATGGGAGATGGATTGGCGAAAGCCACTGGCGGAAAGATGGAAGCGATTCTTGAAAAATTAACGTCAAATAGATTAATGGCAGTTTTGTTGGGAGCAGGAGTTACAGCAGTTATTCAATCTTCTTCAGCGACAACCGTTATGGTTGTTGGATTTGTTAATTCTGGAATAATGAGATTATCTCAGGCAGTTGGAATTATATTTGGTGCAAATATAGGAACAACAGTTACAGCGTGGGTATTAAGTTTGGCAGGGTTAGAGAGTAATAATGTTTTTATACAATTATTGAAACCGAGTTCATTTTCTCCTATATTGGCATTAATTGGAGTCGTTTTTTTACTTTTCTCTAAAAAAGAAAAGAAAAAAGAATTGGGTACTATTTTTATTGGATTTGCATTATTAATGTTTGGAATGGAAATGATGAGTGACTCTATGTCACCATTACAAGAAAGTGAAAAGTTTGCAAGCTTTTTTACCATGTTTTCAAATCCTATTTTGGGATTACTAGCAGGTGCAACATTAACAGCGATAATACAAAGTTCTTCAGCGTCAGTGGGTATTTTACAGGCGTTGTGTACAACAGGTAAAGTTGGATATTCAAGTGCATTGCCTATTATATTAGGACAAAACATTGGTACTTGTGTGACAGCATTACTTTCATCTATTGGAGCAAGTAAAAATGCAAAAAGAGCTGCAATTATTCATTTATATTTTAATATACTTGGTACAGTTTCTTTTATGGTGATATTCTATGGTGTTAATTATTTTGTTGATTTTAGTTTTATGAGCGGAAATGCAAGCGAAATTGGAATTGCTATTATACATACGGTTTTTAATGTTACAGCAACATTTGCGTTATTGCCTTTTGCAGGATTCCTTGAAAAACTAGCAATTATTACAATAAAAGATAATAAGAAACCAGAAGAAGAGATCGAAAATGTATTTCAACTTCTTGATGAACGTTTTCTTGAAAAACCAGCATTTGCAGTAGAACAATGTAAAAAAACTGCTGTTAATATGGCATATATAGCAAAAAATTCAGTGGAACTTGCAATAGAACTTTTAGTTAAGTATGATGAAGATAAGGTACGTAAAATTCAAGAGATGGAAACGTTGGTTGATAAATATGAAGATGAATTAGGTGGATATTTAGTGAAGCTTAGTGCAAAAAGCTTAAGTGAGGTTGACTCTAGAACCGTTTCAAAATTACTTCATAGTATTGGTGATTTTGAGAGAATATCGGATCATTCATTGAATTTACTAGAAAATGTTCAAGAAATGAAAGACAAAAAATTAGCATTTTCTGAACATGCAGCGCAAGAATTAGTTGTATTTACAAATGCAATTAAAGAAATTATGGATTTGGCAATGGATTGTTTTACAAAAGAAAGTAAAGAAATAGCACTTTTGGTAGAACCGTTGGAAGAAGTAATTGATAATTTAAATGATGAATTGAAAATTCGACATATAGAAAGATTGAGAAATAGACGTTGTACTATTGAATTGGGATTTATTCTTTCAGATTTAACTACAGATTTTGAAAGAATAGCAGATCATTGTTCAAATATTGCAGTTTGTGAATTACAGATGAATGAGGCGAAATTTGAAACACATGATTATCTTGAAAACATAAGAGTTAATGATTTAGAATTCAAAGAAAAATACAAAGAATTTAGTGAGCAGTATATTTTACCTTAAGGATATATTATATTGTTACATAGAAAAGAGAGGGAACACATATGCCAAGTATTTATATAGTTGAAGATGACAGTAACATTCGTGAAATTGAAACTTTTTCCTTAAAAAATAGTGGATATACAGTGGAGGGCTTTGAGACTGCCAAGGATTTTTTTAAGAGGATGTCTGATAAAAAAGCAGACCTTATATTACTTGATATTATGCTTCCAGATATGGATGGTTTGGAGATACTTAGAAAATTAAGGAATTCTCCAGAAACTAAAAAGATTCCCGTAATTATAGTTACAGCAAAAACAACAGAAATTGATAAAGTGAAAGGTTTGGATATGGGTGCGGATGATTATCTTACAAAACCTTTTGGTGTTATGGAGCTGATTTCAAGAGTAAAAGCGATTTTTAGAAGAACTACTAATTTAGAAGATGAAAAAACATTAGTTACAAATGAAATTACAATGGATTTAAAAAAGAGACTTGTATTTTCGTATGAGAATCAAGTGGAATTAACTTACAAAGAATTTGAATTATTAAAACTTTTAATGCAAAATTCAGGAATCGTATTGCGAAGAGAAATTATTATGGAACGTGTATGGGGAGCGGATTTTGAGGGTGAATCTAGAACTCTTGATATGCATATAAAAACTCTTAGACATAAACTAGGAGAAGCTGGTGGAGAAATCAAGACAATTAGAAATGTCGGTTATCAAGTAGGTTAATTTGATTTTTGAGGTAGTTTATGAAGAAAAAGATATATTCACAGTTTTTAATTACGGTTGGAATAGCAATTATAATTACTGCAGTACTTACAACTGCAGTTTTTTATGAGATTTTTAAAAATGAAATGAAAAATAGCCTTGATATCTATGCGAATATAATTAGGGAGTCTTTGACAATTACAGAAGATTCGTTGGATTTTGATGTGGATGAGATTCCAGGAAGTGCAATGGAAACTTTGCGAATTACATTGATAGATGAAAATGGAACGGTTTTATTTGATAATGAAGTGGATTATCAAACTATGGAAAATCATGGTTCAAGACCGGAAGTTGTGGAAGCAATAAAGTTTGGAGAAGGTGAATCAATCCGACATTCAGATACCCTTGATGAAAATACATTTTATCATGCGATTTTATTAGAAAATGGATATGTACTAAGAGTTGCAAAAGAAGCCAGTAGTATATGGAATATTTTTACTTTATCATTACCTTTGATGTCTCTTATTATTTTAGTTACATTTATGGCTTGCTTTATATTAACACATTTTTTAACACGTTCACTGATTTCTCCAATTGAAGAGGTTGCTAATAATATGGATGATTTGGATACAATAAATGTATACAAAGAAATGGAACCTTTTGTTGTAACGATAAAAAAACAACATGAAGATATATTGAAAAGTGCAAGAATGCGACAAGAGTTTACGGCAAATGTTTCTCATGAGTTAAAGACACCATTAACATCGATTTCAGGATATTCAGAATTAATAGAAAATGGAATGGCAGGGGAAGGTGATGTTATTCGGTTTGCAGGTGAAATACATCACAGTGCAAATAGATTATTGTCTTTAATTAATGATATTTTACGATTATCAGAATTGGATTCTGGAGAATTTAAAATTACATATGAAGATGTGGACTTATATGAAGTTGCACAAGATTGTATTTATATGCTAGATCTGCATGCAAAAGAACATGGTGTTCAGATATCTTTAAAAGGTGAACATGCGAAAGTTCAAGTGAATAAAAGCATGGTAGAAGAGATGATATATAATTTATGTGATAATGCTATAAGATATAACCAAGATGGTGGAAATGTATGGGTAGTTGTAGAATCAGATCACCAAGAAATATCAGTACTTGTATCAGATGATGGAATTGGAATTTCAGAAGAGAATCAGAAGCGTATTTTTGAGAGGTTTTACAGAGTTGATAAGAGCAGGTCTAAAAAGACTGGCGGTACAGGACTTGGATTAGCAATCGTAAAACATATTGTGGAACAGCATGGAGCGAGATTGGAACTAACAAGTGCTGAAAAAATAGGAACTACAATTAAAATAATATTTGAAAAAAAGACAAAGGATTGAATATATAAAAATTACAAAAGAATTACACCTATATAAGATGGTTTTTACTTGCGTGTGCTATATTTATAAAGTAGACGGAGGTGAAAACCATGAATTATATAATGAGATTTAGTGAAAAATTAGTTGGTGAGAAACAAGAACATCTTTCTTTTATATTTTTATTTTCAAATATGACAGCATCTTTGGTTATAGGTTTTTTATTGTGGCTTGCATTTAAAGTGACAATTGGAGGAACAATTGTAGCTTTGATTTGTTCCATGGGATATTCATTTGTATTCCTTGGTGGATTAGGCGGAATGTTGTATTTAATGAATAATGATCTATGGTAATATAGATTAAAATACAGATAAAATTTTTAAATAGAATATCCTCTTACGTGATATAATGAAATCACAAAGTAATAGGGGGGGTATTATATTGTGATAAAAGAATTAAGGGTAGAGATATTTGAAAAAGAAATTTCAGAGGGAGTCTCTGTAATAGGATTTTATACGAATTGGTGTACTCCATGTAAAATGATGAGACCGATGATAGAAGAGATATATTTGGAAGTTCCGGATATTCAATTTTATAAAATTGATGTAGAAAAAGAAATTGATTTGGCAATGCGATTTCATATTATAAGTGTTCCTACAATTTTGATTTTTAAAGATGGAAAGATAATAAATAGAGCAGAAGGAATGATTTCAAAAAAAGAATTATTAGAACTGTTATAACAAGAAAGTCAGCAATTAAAGATTGCTGACTTTCTTGTTATAGATTATTTTTAATGGGCATTCCATTTACCTCAACTTGATCTGTAATTTCAATTACAATGCATTGCTTTCCGTTAACTTCCATGGTGCTTATTAAGTCTGTACGGTTTGGATCTACTTTGATTGTAACATCAGAAGTTTTTACGTCGAATGTTTTTGTGCTAGAGATATTAGTTGCTGAAAAAGACTGAGTTGGACCAGCAAGTTCATCATATTGGGATTGGAATTTGGTTATTGTTTCTTCTTGAGCTCCAGAATTTTCCAGAATTTTGGATACTTCTTGTTTGCTAAATACAATTGGATCAGGATCGTCTTTTTTTTCTTCGATAATACTAGAAATAGTTTCATGAATGGACTTTATAGTTTCGAATTTACAGTCGTTGCCTAGAGAAGAGGTGATGAGTTCTGAAAATGTGTCTTTTTGAACACGACTAGTCATAGGAATAGAACAACCTAACATTCCATCAATAAATTCGGATTGAATAAGTTCTGGATTTTTACTATAGTACAAAAGACTATGAATATCTGTATTACGGTCATTAAAGCAAGGGAATAAAAAACTAGTCATCGGTTTTTCCACAATCCAATCTCTAACTCTATTTTCAATAGAATTTGATTCAGCATTGTAACATAAACCTTCTTTTGAAAGGTTTACAGGGCATATGCAGCTAAGTATGTGGTGATATACATAATCTGATGCATCATTTAGTTCTAGGCCATCTGTAGAGTTGCCAGGAACATCATAAGAGGCATCAATACAAAGAATAAGATAATTTTCACCGTATAAATAGTTATCTATTATTTTTTGATAAAACATATTTAATAATTCGTCATCTTTTAAACCAGAGTTTCTTAATTGAAGAAGAAATTCTTGAGTGCCACCCTCGGATTCTTGCTCTAATGGAAAGTCCATATTTAGAAGATTTTTTCCTATTGTCCCAGATAAGGAATTTTTAAAAATAGTGAAATACTTAAAGATCTCTTCTTCGGGGAGGGACAAAAAGGCATCCTTAAAAGTTGTAATAATATTTTTATTTCCATCTACGTAACAACCGCAAATTCTTGAAATACAACAGCGATCATTTGTAAATTGTTTCTTGATTTCTAATATTTCTTTTTTGTTCAAAATACACCTCACTTGATAGTAAATTTATATAATCTTTCAATAGTATAATTTAATTTTAAATGAAAAACAATATTTTTTAAAATTATAAAAGGTTTATTATAAAGTTAAACAAATAAAAACAATTGTGAGTGAATTCACAATTGTTTTTATAGATAAGTAATATATTTAGAAAATTATTCGGCATCTACTTTTAAAACGGCATTTAACATTACAGATGCACCAGAAGTACAATCTTCAGGAGTGGAATATTCAGGCTCGCAATGAGAAAGTCCATCTTTGGATTTAACAAAAATCATTGTGGTTGGCATCATATATGCACAGAACTGAGCATCATGACCTGCACCGGAATGAATGTATTGATGTTTTACATTAAGTTCCTCACAAGATTCTTTTACGTATTTAACCAAGGTTTTATCCCAATATACAGTATCTCGATTCCACATTTTTACTACTTCACACTTACAACCAGCCCATACTTTTTCGCTACAACTTTTAACCAAAGCTAAAACCTGTTCTAGAACTTTAGGGTCTTCATGTCTTGAATCAAAAGAAAAATCAAAATAATCTGGTACACAGGTATGTACAGATGGATGACAAATAACTTCACCAGTCGTATATACCAAATCAGAATAGCCTAATTTATCTATTTCTTCATGTAAATAGCAAAGTGCTTGTGATGCTGCAAAAAAAGCATCCTGTCTTTTTGGCATAGGGAAGGTGCCTGCATGTGTTGTTTGACCATAGAATTTTAATCGGTAATTAAACATTCCCAAAACACAATCAACAACACCGATATCATTTTCAGCATCTTCTAGAATTGGACCTTGTTCAATATGAATTTCAAACATACATTTATAGTTGTCAGGAGAAAGTCTATATTTAGAATCTCCTTTAAAACCAGATGCGTCTAAAGCCTCACCAAATGTTTTTGTTGAATCCAATATACTTTTGGATTGCATCATATCTTCGAATTTGAATTTACCCTTGATATCCTCAGGTAAATAATCATAACATAAAATACCTGAACACATCATAGCTGGTGGATACAAAGAACCTTCTTCATTGGTCCAAATCATAGCTGTAAGTGGATGCTTATGTGGGATGTTAAGTTCGGCAACGGTTTCAAGAACTTCCATAGCAGACATAACACCTAAGATTCCATCATAATTACCACCATTTTTAACAGAATCACAATGAGATCCCATTACAATTCTTTTGGCATCAGGATCAGAACCTGGTAAAGTAGCATACATACAAGCGACATCATCTATTTCGATAATGGCACCGATTGCTTCCATTCTTTTCGTAAATTCATTTCTAGCTAGGATTGCTTCAGAAGATAGTGAGTATCTAGTAATCCCGCCATGTCCAGCATCTCCATATTGTGCAAATGTCTTGATTTTGTCTGTCATTCTTTCTAAACTACATTGATACATTATTATTACCTCCGTCAAAATTAATATATATTAATTGTATAACATAAGAGAAAGTGAAGTCAATTTTGAAAAAAGGCACTTAAACTTATATAAATAATACTTTTTAAGAATATACAGAGTATTATTAATTAGATACAGTAGAATATAAAGTGTATGGGCAATTGAAAATTCATGGATGTGCACACGCACAAAGGCAAAATTATATTGATTGGACATAGTAATATCATTGTAGTAAAATTAAAAAAGACATTTACAAAGGAGGGAATTATGAAAGTAAGAATTCCTGATTATTATGAAGAGTTTAAATGCATTGCTGATAAATGTACAGATACTTGTTGTGCTGGATGGGAAGTAGATGTGGACGATGACTCTTTTTTGTATTATAAAACAATCAAAGGAGAATTTGGAAAACGTCTGAAATCTGTAATGATCAAAGGACGTGGTTCATCGGAAGGCCGATTTCGCATAAAAGCGGATGGGAGATGTCCTTTTTTAAACCAAGAAAATTTTTGTGATTTGTATACTGAATTAGGAGAAGAGCATCTTTGTATTACTTGTGCACAATATCCAAGATATACAACGGAGTTTGGTGGATTAAAGGAAACTGGAATTGCGCTTTCGTGTATAACTGCGGGAGAATTGATTCTTAGAAATAAAACTTCACCGACATTTTATACTTATGAGACGGAAGAACAAGTTGGATTACATAATATTGATGGATTTCTCTATGTTCAATTAATGAAGGCAAGAGAAGAGGCATTTAAAATAGTATCAGATAGGCAGTATACAATATGGCAACGTATGAAATACTTATTATTATTAACAGAAGAATTGCAACAGGTAATGAATGATCCTTGTGAAATGGATGGTATTATAAGAGATTTTCATATTAGAGCAAATTGGGATATAAATGTTGAAGTGAATTCAAAAAAGAATATTGAGGTATATAGAAGTATTTTTTCATATTATAAAAAGTTGCGCATTATAAAAAAAGAGTGGCCTATTATTATAGAAGAAATAGATCAAGAACTATATCACAAAGACTATAAAGAAGTGGGAGAGCAATTTCATCTATATTATAAAGAAAAAGAATATGAATATGAAAATATTATGGCCTATTTTGTATTCCGATATTTTATGAAAGCTGTTTTTGATAAAGAACTTTTATCAAAGATGAAAATGGGAATTGTTAGTACACTAGTAATTTTACAATGTGATATGTCTAGATGGAATCAACAGAAAAAATTAGAATTTCAAGATCAAGTCTATCTTGCTCATATTTACTCAAGAGAAATTGAACATTCAGAAGAGAATTTTGCTAAATTATCAAAAATGTTCAAAAAAAAATCAGCATTTTCTGTGGAAAACATTCTTCGATTAATTGAAATGGAAATAAAAAATCAATAAAAATTGATAGAAATAAGTGGGACAAATGGAATGGATTTGTTTGTCTGACATATAATTATAATCGTATAATTTTCAGAAACAAAAAGTTGACAAGATAAAATACATGGGATATACTTTATGATGTAGTAATTAATACTACGTCATAAGGAGATTGATATGAATAATTCAAAAACAGCAATATTGATTGACTCAGGTTGTGATCTAAGTAATGAAATAATTGATAAATATGATATTAAGATAATATGTCTTAAGGTAATGTATGGAGAAACTGTATATTCAGATGGATTAGATATTGATCCTATGACTGTATATGAGAAATTTCCAAATGAAATACCAAAAACTTCTACACCAAATATGCAAGAAGTTTTTGATAAAGTAGAAGAAGTTCGTGCTGAAGGTTATGAAAAGGTAATTGCAATTACAATTTCTAGTGGATTAAGTGGAACATATAATACTGTGGCTATGGCTCTTAATCAAGTAAAAAATATGGAAACCTATGCATTTGATTCTAAGAATATATCAACAGGTTCAGGAATGTTTGCAATATGGGCAGCTATGGAATTAGAGGCTGGAAAGAGTTTTGAACAGGTTGTTAAAGGATTGAACAGTAAAATTAATGATTCACACATATATTTTTATATGGATACTTTGGAGTATTTAAGAAAAGGTGGTAGGATTAATCCAGCTGTTTCCATTATTGGAAAGGCACTTAATCTTAAACCTATTATTTCTTGTGATAAATCAGGAGTCTATTATACTGTTTCTAAGATACATGGTTCAAAAAGAGGATTAAGAAAATTATTAGAAATTGCAGTAGAAGAAGGCAATAAAGGAAAAGCATGGTTAGCAGTTTTAAACGGATATGCAAAGGATGTTGTGGAACAAGTGAAACCACAACTTATGGAGAAAATACCGAATGGGGAAATAATTATTGATAAGCAAATAACAGCATCGATGGCAATTCATACAGGACCAGGGTTAATTGGAATATGTGTTTTCTTATTATAGATATTACAATAAGGCAAGGGGCTGTAAAAAACTTCCCTAATTAATAGCACCTGTATCAGATATTCTGATACAGGTGCTATTTTAAACTTTAAGCCTTTTTTCTCATTGATATTGTTATCTATTTTTGAATTTTAAGTATGTGAAATAAACACTGTATTCTACAGCGATTTTTCTTTTAAAGGAGTTTGTTTACAGCTCCTTTTTAAATAAAGGAAAGCTATTGAAGAGTTATCGGGTAACTGATAAAATAATATAAAAAGAGACTATGATTAAATTGGAGGTACCTATGAGTAAGAGTTATGGACATCAAATAGTTTCCACAAAGGCCAATACCCTTTATGCTTTAAGTAAAGTAATTACAAAATCAAAAGTTGAAAAAATGTATATTTTACCGATTTCAGAATATGAAAGAGATAAAGATAATATATTAAAAGATATATCTGAAAGATTCGGAGGAGACCGTATTATTGTGAGAAGCTCTTCTTCTAAAGAAGATAGTTTTAAAACTTCTAATGCGGGACATTATGAAAGTGTTTTGGGAATAGATTCTGCGCATCGTGATCAAATTGAAGGTGCAATTCACAAAGTAATAGAATCTTATCAAAAAGATATGGTTAATCTTAAAGAGGAACAGATTTTAATTCAGCGTCAGGCACAAAATGTACATTATAGTGGAGTTATTTTTACAAGGGACATTCAAGGGAATCGTCCTTATTATTTAATTAATTATGATGATCAGGGATCAACGGATTCTGTAACAAGTGGACGTGGGGGAAAAACACTTTGGGTTGTTAAGAATGCGGACACAAATAAGATAAAAGAACCATGGGGAAGTCTAGTAGATGCAGTTCAGGAAATTGAATTATTTTTAAATGGTTTGGCATTAGATATTGAATTTGCAATTAATGAATCAGGGGAAGTGATTATATTTCAAGTGAGGCCATTGGTTGCAAGTTATAAACAAGGCAAGAATATGGATGATGGAGCTTTTTTTAACAGAATCAATGATGTTAAAAAACAGTATAAACAAAATATTAATGTTTTAAATGGTAAGCAGATGATGTTTTCAGATATGGCGTTTTGGAATCCATCTGAAATTATAGGAAGCAATCCAAGAAGTTTGGAATATTCTATTTATGAAGATATTATAACGCAAAAAGCTTGGAATCAAGGTATTGCTGAAATTGGATATCGAAAATTAAATGAAAAACTTATGTATAAATTGGGAAACAAGCCCTATATTAGTCTGGAATATTCTTTTTATAGTTTGATACCTCAAAGTGTTAATGAAGAGTTGGCATTAAAGCTTGTGAACTATTATAGTGAAGTATTAAAAAAAGACATTACGGCTCATGATAAGATTGAATTTGAAGTGGCTTATACGCTTTATGATTTTACGACGGAAGAACATAGTAAAAAATTATTGGAAAATGGATTTACGGAAGCTGAAAGACAAGAACTTTTAAGAGCTTTAAAATTATTGACAATAAATAATATTAAAAATTTCAAGCAGGTTATTTATGAGGATATGCTTGATTTGAAAAAAATGGAAAATATTAGAAATCCAATTATGGAAGCGCTGGAATTAGATGGATTATCAACAAATGCAATGCTAGAATCTGTTGTGCAATTATCAGAGTCTATTAGAAAATATGGGACACCACAATTTACAAGACAAGCAAGACTTGCCTTTATGGCAAGGTCTTTTTGCAAATCACTCGTGGTATCAGGATATTTTTCAGATGAAGAAATGGATGATTTTATGAGGTCAATTACCACAGTTTCATCTGCTTTTGATAGTGATTTTGAGAAGTTTTCGGATGGAAGAATGTCTAGAGCTGAATTTAATCAGAAATATGGTCATTTACGTAGTGGAACATATGATATAAGAACGGACCGATATGATAAAATGAATTTTCGTCCAGTTTCCAATAAGCGTGATTCTACAGAGAAGCCAAGTGGAAATACAGCCTTGGATATAAAAAGAATTAAAAGGTCATTACAAGATATTGGATTTTCTATAGAACCCGAAGTGTTTGTTGGGTTTATGAAGCAAGCCATTGAACAAAGAGAGTATTTTAAATTTGAATTTACAAAATCTTTAAGTCTGATTTTAGAGTTACTAATTAATATTGGAGAAGATTTAGATATTAAAAGAAAAGAATTGTCTTGGATTACAATGGAAGATGTAAAAAAATGTATCAATATTAAAAATACAGAAGAGTATAAAAAAATGCTATTAGAATTATTCGAGATCAGAAAATCAGAATATGTTCAAAATAGAATGTTAATACTTCCAGAGGTGATTGTGGATGAAAATGATCTTGATATTGTTCCGATTTCAGAAGCAAGGCCCAATTTTATTACATCAAAACATGTAGAAGGAGAGGTTATTGTTTTAGAAGATGACCTAGATGCTGATTTAACAGAGAAAATTGTGGTAATACCTAAGGCCGATCCTGGATATGAATGGATTTTCACCAAAGGAATCAAAGGCTTTATTACGCAATATGGTGGCGTAGCATCTCATATGGCAATTAGATGTGCAGAGTTTGAGATACCTGCAGCAATTGGTTGTGGAGAAAAAATATATAATTATGTGTCTAATATAAGTTATTTGGACTTAGATTGTAGAAATGGCAAAATAGAAGAAGGAATGCAATATAAAAATTTAAGGGCTTTGATTACACAAAGAGAAGGGGTGAATCAATATGGAGATCCTACGGATGTGTTAGAGTCTGCATATGTTAGATTTTATGAACTATTAGGATTTATTCCAGTGCCTGTTTCAAATCATACAAAAAACTTTGAGAAGTTATTTGAAGAGAAAGTGGATCTTTTAATTGTCGTAGGTGGTGGTTCGTTGGGAAAAGAAAATTATGACAAAGATCACAATGATGATTTGCAATCTCATAGAGATATTATGGAAGAGAAGTTAATTCGTTACTGCGTGGCACATAATATACCAGTTATTGCTACTTGCAGAGGAATGCAATATGTGAATGTATTATATGGTGGACGATTATATTATCACCCAAAATTAAAAGTAAAACGTCCTAGGGGCGTGGATCATTATGTATATCTTCCAAAAGAAGATCGGTCAATAATTGTAAATAATTATCATAAAGATATTATCTTTAAAGAAAGTCTGGCTCCATGTTTTACACCTTTGGCTGTGGATCTTGAAAATGGAGTAATAGAAGCTTATGAATCAGAAGAGATGAAAGTTTTGGGTCTTCAATGGCATCCAGAAAGAAGATTTGAAACTGCAAATGCACAAGAAGAGACTAGAAAAATCGTTTTGGATTTTATTAAAAAATTTGTGAGAGGATAATAAATAGCCTTGTTTTATAATGTTTAGGGACTAGAATTCTTAATTATTTATGAAAAAGTACTTATTCAGTTGACAACAACTACCTAAAAAGGATACATTATGTCATATTTAAGTTGCAGAGATGGAGAGTGAAGATATATGGCAATTACAGTTGGGAAGTTATATGTAAAAGGATCCCCCCTTTATCAAATGAATTTGCTTGCTGGTCATAAAGGGCTTGATAATCTTGTTCAATGGGTTCATATAATTGAAGATTCAGAGGTGGGCACATTTCTTCATGGGCATGAGTTGGTTTTTACAGCAGGAATTGTAAATACAGATGAGTATTGGTTGCTGGATTTTACAAAAAATTTAGTGGCAACAGGGGTTAGTGCTCTTGTTGTTAATATTGGTCCATATACAAAAAGGGTGCCAGATAATGTAATTGAATATTGCAATCAAGTGGGAATGCCATTATTTACAATTCCTTGGAAAACAAGAATGGTAGATATGACAAGAGATTTTTGCCAGAGAATTATACAATCGGATAATACCGAGGCAAGTATATCAACAACATTTAAGAATCTTATTTTTGGAATGGGGAATATTTCAGAGCATGTATTACAATTAGCAAGAAATGGATTTGCAGTCAATGATACTTACTGTTTTATTTGTATATCCATGGATAATGATTTTGATTTTGAAATTAATATGGAGCATTATAATTTTAATGCAATAAAAGCAGCGAAATCTTGTGGAGGTAGTTTTACTTCATTTTATTATAAAAGAAGTAGAATTATTGTATTAGCAGGATGTGAAGATAAAGATATTTTGCAATATATAGACGCTTTTATAAAAGCATCTAAAAACGAAAAAACATTTAAAGATATACATTTGGGCGTGAGTCGTAATTTGCCAGGTCTATTAAAGCAAGAGTCTAATTTTATGTCTGCTTGGAATGTAAATAGACTTGCTTTTAAACAAAATAAGCAAATTCTTTTTTATGAAGATTTAGGAATTGACCAAATTTTGCTTGCGGTAGAAGATGAACATGTGCTTCAGGATTTTTATGAAGCAACATTGGGAAAAATTGCAAGTTATGATAAGGATAATAAAACAGAATTATTACATTTTTTACAATTATACTTGGAAAATAATTGTAGCCCTCAAATTGTGGCTGAAAAGGAATATATACACCGAAATACAGTGAATAATCAGTTGAAAAAAATAGAAAGAATAATGGGGTTATCCATGACGGATATGGATACAAGAGTAAAATGTACTATGGGATTTCATATAAAAGAAATTTTAGAATGATAAATGTGCAAATGCACAATAAAGATTAGTCATGTTATGATTGCACAAGAAAAAAGGATTGAGATATAATACGTCTTAACAAACAATATTTTTTTAAGCAAAGGAGCTTATGTATGACATAGGCTTTTTTTGGTTTAAAATGAGTATATTTTAGGAGGTCGTTATGATGACAGGAAAAGAGATTACAGAGATACAGAAAGCGTATAATTTACAGTCATGGTCTAAACAAAAAGAAATTAATCCTATTGCAATAGAAAAAGCTGAAGGAATTTATTATTATGATTATGATGGAAATAGATATTCAGATATGTCGTCACAATTAGTTAATTTGAATCTTGGATTTGGTAACAAAGAAATTGGAGATGCAATTAAAGAACAAATAGATCAGTATTGTTTTTTAGGACCTTCTTATGGAACGGAAAAAAGAGCAGTTTTAGCAAAAAAAATTGTTGATCTTATGCCAGATAATATGGCAAAGGTATTTTTTACAAATGCAGGGGCGGAAGCCAATGAAAATGCAGTAAAAATGGCAAGAATGGTTACAGGAAGAAATAAAGTATTTAGTAGATATAGAAGTTATCATGGATCTTCATTTGGAGCAGGAAATTTAACAGGAGAACCAAGAAGATTTGCATTAGAGCCAGGGGTTCCAGGATTTATTAAATTTTTTGATCCTTATATTTATAGAGAAGCAATTAGATTTGAATCAGAAGAGCAAGCAACTGAATATTACTTAGCAAAGTTAGAAGAACAAATTATTTATGAAGGAACAGAATCAGTAGCTGCAATTGTATTAGAGTCTATAACAGGAACCAATGGAATTATTATACCACCAAAAGGTTATTTACCGGGCGTAAGAGCACTTTGTGATAAATATGGAATTATGATGATTTGTGATGAAGTAATGACTGGATGGGGAAGAACTGGTAAAATGTTTGGATTTATGAATTTTGATGTAAAGCCAGATATTGTATCTTTTGCAAAAGGAGTTACATGTGGATATGCGCCACTTGGTGGAGTATGTGTAAGTAAAAAAATAGCAGATTATTTTGAAGATAATTTATTATCTTGTGGTTTAACTTATAGTGGACATCCATTGGGATGCGCAGCAGGTGTTGCATGTGTTGATTATTATCAAGAAGCCAATATTTTAGAAAATGTTAATGCAGTAGGAAAAGTGTTGGGAGAGAAATTAGAAGGCTTCAAGCAAGCTTATGCATGTGTTGGTGATGTTAGATATATAGGATTGTTCTCAGCGATAGAGTTAGTAAAAGATAAAGAAACAAGAGAAGCATTAGTACCTTATGGAAAAGATCCAGAAGGTGTTATGGGTAAAATCTTAGGATTATTAAAACAAAGAAAATTTATGACTTATACACATGAAAATATGATAATTATAGCTCCTCCATTGATTATAACAGAAGAGCAATTAGTAGAAGAATTAAAAAAAGTAGATGAAGTACTTGCGATAGTAGATAAAGAATTTATGTAAAGGTGGTGAAAACATATGGCATATCAATTCACAATGCCGGGAAAGGTATTTATTGGAGAAAATGCATTAGAACTTGCAGAAAATTCAATAAAAACATTTGGGAAAAAAGCTTTTATAGTAACAGGGAAAAATGTTACGAAAATTGGAACGGTAAAAATTCTTACAGATATTTTAGATGGTTGGGGTATTGAGTCATATGTTTTTAATGAAATAACCGGAGAACCAACAGTAGAAATGATTGAACTTGGAATAGAGGCTTATAAAAAATCAAAAAGTCAGTTTTTTATTGGCATTGGTGGTGGTAGTCCTTTGGATAGTGTGAAAGCAATTGCTGCAATGGCTACATTGGGTGGATCTATTTCAGAATATATGGGCAAAGAGATTTCTGGTAAGTTTCCACCGATGGTACTAATACCAACAACGGCAGGAACTGGGTCAGAAACAACCAAATTTACAATTATTACAGATACTGAAAAAAGTATTAAAATGTTATTAAAGGGGGAAAATTTACTTCCTGATGTAGCAATTATAGATCCTGTTTTTTCTCTTTCGGCGCCACAGAATGTAACAGCGGCAACAGGAATGGATGCTTTAACACATGCAGTAGAGGCGTATACTTCACGTCAGGGAAATGCAATTACAGATATGTACGCATTATCAGCAATCAAGAGAATTTTCGCCTATTTACCATTAGTATATGCAGATGGGTCAGATATAAAAGCAAGAGAAGAGATGGCGTTAGCAGCCTATGAAGCGGGCGTGTGTATTAACAATGCATCTGTAACACTGGTACATGGTATGAGTCGTCCTATTGGAGCATTGTTTCATGTTTCTCATGGAATATCCAATGCAATGTTGATTAAAGAATGTTTGGAATATGTATTGGATGGATGTTTTCTTCGTTTTGCAACAATTGCAAGAACCATAGGCGTTGCACATTATACGGAATCTGATGAACAAGCTGCAAAAGCATTTATAAATGCATTGTCAGAATTATGTAATGTACTATCTATTCCAACATTAAAAGAATATGGAATTGACCAACAAGAATTTGATAAAGTAAAAGACAAAATGGCAACAGATGCTATGGCAAGTTTAAGCCCGTCTAATACAATAAAAGAAATTACAAAACAAGATTTATTAGTTATTTATGATAAATTATGGTAAAGATTTAAAGAGATTGCAAAGATGCAAAGTAAGAGATTACTGGGCATCTTTTTTTATTTTAAATTCAAGGCAACATAAGGAGGCTGTTAATGATTGAAGAAAAAATAATACAAGATGATGAATTCAAAGAAAGAGATTTATCGCAACGAAAAAAAGCAAAAACTGAAATATTAATTAAAAATGTAAGTGTTAAATTTCCAGATAAAAATGGAGTTGGAGAAGTAACAGCACTTTCTAATATTAATCTTGATATTAAAGAAGGGGAGTTTATAGCTTTATTAGGTCCATCTGGTTGTGGAAAAACAACGCTTCTTAGGTGTATAGCTGATTTATTACAACCATCGGAGGGTGCTGTTATTATAGAGGGGCATACACCAAGGGATATTCGATTACAAAAGAAATTTGGTGTGGTATTTCAAAGTCCAGTGCTCTATGAATGGAGAACAGTGAAAAAGAATATAGAGATGCCACTAGAACTTATGAAAATGAAAAAGGCAGATAGAGAAGCTAGAGTTGATAAAATGTTAGATTTGGTGGATTTAACAAAGTTTGGAAAAAGCTATCCACATGAATTAAGTGGAGGAATGCAACAAAGAGTAGGAATTGCAAGAGCTTTAGCAATTAAGCCACAGTTATTATTAATGGATGAACCTTTTTCAGCGTTGGATGAATTTACAAAAGAGAGATTACATATGGATTTACTTAGAATATGGAGAAAAACCAATAAGACGGTGGTATTTGTTACACATAATATTCAGGAAGCTGTATTTTTATCAGATAGAGTAGTAGTATTATCTCCACATCCTGGAAGAGTATCAGCAGTTGTGGATATTGATTTGGAAAGACCGAGAGAACTTTCTATTAAGGAATCACCAGAATTTAATGCACTTGTATCTAAGGTGAGAAATAGTTTTGAGGGGGTATAAATATGAAAAAAATACTCAACATTCTATTTTCAAAATATATGGTTACAATTTATTGGGTCATTGGATTTTTTGCGGTATGGGAATGGGGCGCATCCGTTATGGATCGAACCAAGAGAACACCTGAAAATGTACTTCCGCACATGTCTCAAATTATAGCATCTGTATTTTCTACAAAAGAAGTAAGCCAGAATCAGACGGCATGGGAAATTGTGTGGGTGAATGCACAAATTACTCTTGAAAGAGCGTTTATAGGATTTGTTATTGGTATTGCGATAGGATTTATACTAGCTCTTTTAATGGATTTGTCAGGAGTGATTGAAAAAATTGCCTTTCCATATTTAATGATAATTCAGATGATACCAATTTTAGGAATGGCCCCTATTGTATTTGCAGTAACAAAGGATATTGATAAAAGTCGTATTACAATTGCGGCAATTTTAACTTTTTATCCCGTAGCAACCAATACGCTTGCAGGATTTAAGTCTGTACAACAAGAAAAAAGAGATTTGATGTACTCTTATGCAGCAAAAAAATCATCAGTTTATTGGAAATTAATGTTACCAACTTGTATTCCTTATTTTTTCACAGGATTGAAAATTTCAGCACCATTAGCAATTACTGCATCTATTTTGGTGGATACGCTTCAGGGCGGGGGTGGACTTGGAAGTATGTTGTCACAATCGTTGAAGCATGCAATGTCCATATATGTATTTTGGCAAATTGTATTTTTGAGTGCGATTATAGGAATTTTAAGTTTTGTTCTAATGGGTGTTATTGAGAACTTATTTTCTCCACATAAAAGAATACATAGAAAAAAAAGAAACTTAAAGGTAAGCGAGGAGGTTGGATCATGAAAAAAATTAAAATTTCAAAAGAATCAATCAAATCAATGCTGTATCCTATGTTGTTTGGTGCCTTAATTGTTGTATTATGGCAAACACAGATTTTACATAAAATGTTAGGAACGGATACTTTTACATTACCTTTGATTGATAGAATTTTTAGAATTATTGGAGATAATACAGATTCCATTATGTTGAATGTAAAGGCAACATTAATTGTATCATTGGTTGGTTTGTTGCTTGGTTCATTGTTTGGATATTTTATGGCAATATTAGCAGCAATCTTCCCTAGAGGAGGTATAGGCGGATTGTCTTTGGTCTCGGCGTTTTCAGCAATTCCACTAATAGCAATTGCACCGATTTTAACAAATTTAACCAAAGATTTTAGTGATGATGCTTATACAAGAAGTATGTTAGCAAAAATGTTAGCAGTCATGATTTTTTGTACAGCATCCATGAGTATTAATGCATATCGTGGATTGATAGAATTACAACCTTTTACGGTTGATTTAATGCATTCCTATGCAGCAGGACCGTTTTCTATATTTTTTAAGTTAAGAGTTCCTAATAGTATTCCTTATGTATTTACAGCATTAAAAGTATCCGTTCCAGGGTCTATTATTAGTGCTTTGGTAAGTGAATATTTTGCAGAATATATTATTGGTGTTGGAAGGCAAATCAAAGAAAATATTGCATTGGCGCAATATTCCACAGCATGGGCATATATAGTGGTTGCCTGTATTATGGGAATTGTTATGTACATTGTTTTGTTAGGAGTGCAGAAAATTGCACTTAGAGGAAGATCATAAGTTGTTATAAATAGTTGATTAGAATGTTCCTGCATGGAGATTTGAAAAACTATCTATATAGAGTCACACGCTATAATGCGAATACTTTTAACCATAGGGTTAAAAGCAAGAATAAGGAGGAATAATATGAAAAAATTTGGAAAAAAGATAATTGCAGTATCGCTTGTTGCAACAATGGTGATTTCATTAGCAGGATGTGCAGAAAGTGAAACAAGTACTACAAGTACAACAGCTTCAGATAGTGAAGACACGACTTCTAGTGGAGAATATTTTGATGCAGATACATCGGCAGAAGATGTAATTAAGACTGTAGCGGGAGAAGGCAAAGTAGGTAACTGGGGATATGGTAATGAGTATGAAGTAGAAGCGTTGCTTGCAAAATATGAACTTCCTACTACATTTTTATCACAGGCATTTGATATGGATGGATTTGATGATGATTCAATACTTTTAGCATCAGCTATGACATACAACGAATTAGGACTTGTTGTTAATGATTATGATGGAGCTTATAATTACGGAGATTCAGTAAAATATATTGATATGAATGATGAAGGTGTTGCAATGCTTGAAGATAATATTTTCTGTACACAAACATTTGCACAAGAGAATCCAAATACAGTAGCAGCTTTTATATATGCATCTATCAAAGGATGGGAATATGCAAGCGAAAATCCTGAAGAAGCAGCACAGATCGTTTTTGACGCTGGATCATCAGTATCATCAGATCATCAGATTTATATGGCAGAAGAAGTTAAAAAATTAGTAGAAACAGATATGAATGGAGATACAGTAACTGAAATTGGAAATATTGATTTAGATGCTGTTCAACAGACACTTGATCTTGCAAAAGAATATATTACGCTTGAAGATGCAGATGCAGCAGCAGCGCTTAGTGAAACAACAGTAGAGGATATTGTGGATACACAGTATTGGGAAACTGCAATGAATTCAGATGGAACTTTTGGAGAGCTTGAAAAAACAGATGTTAGTATTCAGTTAAAATGGTTACCACAGGCTCAGTTTATGGGATATTATGTGGCAGAAGCAATGGGATACTATGATGAAGTTGGCTTGAATGTTGAGATTATTTCTGGTGGTGGAGATATTTCTGAAACAACAGCAGTAACAAATGGAACAGTTGATTTTGGTGTAACATGGGTAACAAATCTTATTTCTGCAAATGCAGCAGGAATGGAACTTGTAGAAGTATCACAGATTTTCCAAAGATCAGGACTTGTATTAGTATACAAAATTAATGAATAATAAATAACAGTAAATAACAGTAAATATAAAAGGGACCCTTGGGTCCCTAATATATTTATAAAATTGTATTGGGAAATGGAAGAGGTATGTATATGAAAAAAATATTAACAAGTGGATGTTTATATGGATGGCATTGTAGATATGATGCAGTAGATTTACCATCAACAAATGAATTATATTTAAAATGGAAACAAGAGGGAAGATTAATATCGGTATGTCCTGAAGATTTTGGAGGACTTCCAACACCAAGACCGGATTCACAAAGAATTGGAGATAAAGTAATCGCATGTACAGGGCCAGATGTTACAGAAGAATATGAAAAAGGAGCACAAGAAGCTCTTAGATTAGCAATTGAAAATAATGTTGTATGCTGTGTGATGAAGCAAGATAGCCCATCATGCGGAAGCAAATTTATATATGATGGAACATTTACGGATACAAAAATACCAGGAATGGGTAGAGCTGTAGAACTGCTTAGAGAAGCGGGATTTATAGTATTTGATGAGGATGAAATAGATAAGGCAGCGAAACTGTTAGAGGAATAATAAATCAATAAATAACAATGAATAGGAGGAATAAAAATGGATTTAATTATAAAAAATGGAACAATTGTAACGGCAAAAGAAAGTTATATTGCAGATATTGCAGTGCAAGATGGCAAGATTGTATGTATTAGTAAAGATTTGGATATGTCAGCAGATAAAATAGTAGATGCTACAGGGAAATTAGTATTACCAGGTGCAATTGATGCACATACACATTTGGCAATGCCTTTTGGAGGAACAGTATCTGCGGATAATTATGAAGCGGGAACAAGAGCAGCTGCATGTGGAGGTGTTACAACGGTATTTGATTATCCAATTCAAAGAGTTGGAAATGGAATTGTAGAAACTGTGCAAGCAAGAAAAGAGATGTGTGATCCAGAAGCTTGCGTAGATTATGCATTTCATTGCTGTATTACAAATTTAAATGATGGAACAATATTGGAAGAATTTGAAAAAGCAGTAGAGTATGGAATTACAAGTTTTAAATGTTTTTTGGTATATAAAAAAGAAGGAATGATGGTAGATGATGGAACTTTGGTTAGAATTCTGGAAAAATCCAAAGAATTAGGTTGCATGACAAATATTCATGCAGAAAATCCTGATTTAATTGATTTGAGAGTTGGAAGATATTTGGCAGAGGGAAAAACATCTGCTTGGTATCATTATATGAGTCGTCCTGAATTTGTAGAAGCGGAAGCAGATAAAAGAGCCGTTCATTGGGCAAAATCCATTGATGCACCTTTGTATCTTGTGCATATGGCAGATAAAGAAGGTCTTGAAGCTGCAATTGCTGCAAAAGATGAAGGGGCACCAGTATATATTGAGACTTGTCCTCAATACCTTGAGTTTACGAATGAAGTATACAAAAGGGAAGATGGAAGGAATTTTGTATGTTCTCCTCCTATGAAAGGGGAAGAGAGTCAAAAAGCACTTTGGGAAGCAATTAAAACAAATAAAATTGATACAGTGGCAACAGATCACTGCCCATTTCAAAGTTATGAAAAAGATTGGGGTAAAGATAATTTTACAAAAATTCCAAATGGATGTGCAGGAGTGGAAAACTTATATCCATATATGCTTTCTGCAGCAAATACGGGAAAAATCACATTTGAAAAAGCAGTAGAATTATGTTCTACGAACCCAGCTAAAATATTTGGGTGTGTAAATAAAGGTTCTCTTACGGTTGGTAAAGATGCAGATATTGTTATTTATGATAAAGAAAAACAAGTGACTATTTCTGTAGATAATATGCACTCAGATTATGATCATACAATTTGGGAAGGAATCCAAGTTCAAGGATATCCTATACAGACATATGTGAGAGGTAATCTTGTATATGATCAGGGAGAATATGTAGGAACTCCTGGTTATGGACAGTATGTGAAACGTGTTCCAAATAAATAAGTTAGAATAAATAGAATAGGAAGTGAATGAACATGATTTATAAAAATAAATATGCAGAAATGACCATTACACAAGAGGCAGGAAGTTGTTTATTATGTAATAATGCAGCATGTACAAAATCATGTCCCTATGATGTAAAAATTGACAAAATAATTCAATCTTTGAGATTCGAAAATTATGAGGGTGCAGCAGTAAAATTACCACAAAAACTACCTTGTGATACTTGTGAGAGTTTGGATTGTATGACAGCGTGCGTGAAAGCTGAGATTAATAAATCAATAGAGATTCCGACGCTTATGAAATTAACATCTGAAATAAAGGTGAATGAATTGCCACCAGTTGATTTATCTATTGATTTTATGGGAGTTACTTGCGAAAATCCATTTTTTTTATCTTCTTCTGTAGTGGGGAGTAATTACGAAATGGTTGCAAAGGCCTTTGATATGGGATGGGCAGGCGTTGCATTTAAGACCATTGGGACTTTTGTACCAGAAGAGGTTTCGCCTAGATTTGATACATTAAAAAAAGAATCAAATCCGTTTATTGGTTTTAAAAACATAGAGCAAATATCAGATCATACATTAGAAGAAAATATAGGGTTTTTAAAAGAGCTTAAGAAAAATTATCCTAGTAAAATAATTGTTGCGTCTATTATGGGTCAAGATGAAGAAGAGTGGACTTATTTAGCCAAACTAATGACGGAAGCTGGAGCGGATATTATAGAATGTAATTTTTCTTGCCCTCATATGACAGGAGAGGGATTGGGTTCAGATGTTGGACAGGATCCAGAATTAGTAAAAGCATATACCATTGCTACTAGAAAAGGAACGGATTTACCAATACTGGCTAAAATGACACCTAATATTGGAAATATGGAGATACCAGCAATTGAAGCAGTAAAAGCAGGAGCTGATGGAATCGCAGCAATTAATACAATAAAAAGTATTTTGAATGTTAATTTAGATACATTTGCATCAGGACCAGAGGTAAAAGGTAAGACAGCTGTAGGAGGATATTCTGGAAAAGCAGTGAAGCCAATTGCTCTTAGGTTTATTCATGCTATGAAAAGTTGTGAAGAGTTAAAGGATGTACCTATTAGTGGAATGGGTGGAATTGAAACGTGGAAAGATGTTGCAGAATTTATGGCTTTGGGATGTGGAAATATTCAAATTACCACTGCGGTTATGCAATATGGATATCGAATTATAGATGATTTAATAGAAGGAATGAAAATCTATTTGGCAACGCATGGATATAAAAATGTGGAAGAGATTGTAGGTAAGGCACTTCCTAATATTATACCTGCAGATGACTTAGATAGACAAAGTATCTGTTATCCTAAATTCAATCGTGACAAATGTGTCGCATGTGGTAGATGTTATATCTCCTGTTATGATGGAGGCCATCAGGCATTGGAACAGGACTCAAAAACGGGTCAACCAATTATGAATCCACAAAAATGTGTTGGTTGTCATTTGTGTGTAACAGTATGCCCTGTTGGAGCAATTACGCCTGGAACTAGAGTCCCTATAAAATAAATTTACTCGTTGGTTTATTAAAAATTAAGTTTTGATTCATTGCAATTATAATTTGACCTTGTTATAATGAACGCAAATCTAATGTAGGGAGAATATATTATGAAATGTGACGGAATTATTTTTGACATGGACGGAACAATATGGGATTCGAGAGTACAAGTATGTGAATCTTGGAATCAAGCTTTTGATGAATTACAGATAGATAAAAGAATTGATGTGGAAGAATTAAGTGGATATATGGGATTGCCAATGGATGAGTTGGGGAGAAAATTGTTCCCGAAGTTATCAGACCAAGAGATAGGTTCTATTTTAGAAAGCTGTTATGCAATTGGAAATAGAGATTTATATGAAAAAGGAGCTATTCTTTATCCAGGGCTAGAAGAGACAATTCTTGAATTATATAAAAACAAACGATTGTTTATTGTTAGTAATTGTCAAAGTGGATATATTGAAGCTTTTTTACATGCACACAAAATGGAAGAATATTTTGAAGATCTTGAATGTTATGGAAATACAGAATTAAGTAAAGATAAAAATATTGAATTGATAGTGGATAGAAACTTGCTAAAAAATCCGGTTTATGTTGGAGATACGCAGGGAGATGCAAATGCGGCAGGGAAGGCAGGAGTCCCTTTTATATATGCTAGTTATGGATTTGGAGAAGTAAAGCATTATCAGGAAAAAATAGAAAAAGTATCTGATATATTAGATCTTATAAAAGAATAAAGAAAAAGCTTTTGCTCCATAGATAATTTGTGGAACAAAAGCTTTTTTATTTTAAAAGATGAGCTTTTTTAGCAAGTCGTCCAATGCGCATTCCCATTGGAAAATCTGCAAGTTCTTCCCAAGAGAGACCTTTGAAAATAAAAACGAGTGAAAAATAACATGGTATAGCGAATGATATGGAAAGTAGAACGGCAATGGCATTGTTTAAATAACTATCAGCAACAAGAGAAGTAAATCCATAGTAAATTGCCGCAGCGGCAAGTCCCATCAAGCAAGCAGAAAATGCAGGAATTACAAAGGTTGTTCGTAATTCTTGTTTGTAATGGGCGTGTTTTGCAACAGAATACCAATTAAGAATACAGACAAGAAGAGGATAGGTTACATTACCAACAACTAGGGAATAGACACCTAATGAGCTGAATTTAAGTAAACAACAGACAAGTATAATATGGACAATGAGAGATATTGCAGCATGCCTTACGGGTAAGCGCATACGGTCGAGACCTTGTAAGGCAGCATTAGTAACAGTGGATAAAGCATAAAATACAACAGCAATAGAGCCATATAAAAGCATTTGTCCAGAGATAATATAGTCAGTTGTAGGAAATAACATACGTAGTATGGGGGTGCCTAGGGCGGCGAGACCCAAAGCACAAGGGAAAGCAATAATCATATTAAATTTAACCGAAGTATATAAACGTTCTTTAAACGATCTCATTCTGCCCAGCGTATATAAGGAGACAAGAGTAGGAATCATGGAAGAAGCCATAGCAGAAGCAATGGCGTTAGGAACATTTACCATAAGTCGGTATTTGGAACCATAGATTCCATAAAGGTCTTTTAAGGATAAAGAGCCAGTGACTTG
>JBFHFI010000004.1:0-33873 GCA_041583675.1 Butyrivibrio sp.
ACCTTTTTGGATATACTGATAGTCAGGTTCTTTTAATTTTTGACTAGCGGGTAAATTCACCCAAAACTGAAATCCTTGGATTCCATCTGGCGCTGCTACAGGCATCTCATCCACTGAAGTTCCCCCGCTGATACGACGCCTTTGTTGCCCATGCTATCTTGATGTTCTCCACCACCTCTTAGAAAATACGAGATCGTCTCCATCCCTTTATGAGGATGCCATGGGAATCCCGGAGATTCGTGGCTCTGACCAGGTTCCATCCTTACATCAAAGTAATCTAGCAGTAAAAAGGGATCAAATACCTTAGTATCATGGTAGCCAAAGACTCGATTAACTATGACACCTGCACCTTCCATGACCCCTTGTGGTTTGTATGAATTTATAATCATTGACATAATATCACCTAATTTCTTTTACTATAATTGATTTTGCTTCTTAACAACAGTATAACACAATATATCTTGATATCAAGATATATTGTGTTATCTAGTCTATATCAATAAAAAAACTAAATACAGCAAATAACAAGTCTTGATTATTTTGAAAAACTCTTTCATAAACTATTACAGCTTTAATTTCATGTTATCATCTTATTGGGTCCTTATATTTTCTCAACCCTTAGCGCTTTGCTCATTGGAAAATAAGTAAAATAATCTTTTATCTAAAATTCGAACAAATTTTAGATCAACCTATTATATATTGTATTTCCCTTGTCTTTTTCTTAGCAGGTTTTCATGTTAAAATAGTCTTATTACAAAAGCAAAGGAAGACCATATGTTATATGATAAAAATATCAGAGAACCTTTATTTGATTGGCTTGAACTTCAATTTGGAAAATCTAGAATTTTTGAAGAAAAAGTGATGGGAAAATCACGCGCAGATGTTATATTAATTCTCCCTCAAGAAATTATTGGAATTGAAATCAAGAGCAATGCTGATACCTATGCACGTCTTAAAAAACAAGTTCGCAGTTACAATCAATTCTGCGACCGTAATTATATTGTAACCGGGCTACGTCATTTAAAACATGTAGGAGACCATATCCCTTCTTCTTGGGGGATTCTCTGCATTTATGAAGACAAGGGCCATATCCAGATTGAAATACATCGCGAAGCCACCCTTAATCCTCTTTGTAAACCCAAATCACAATTTTCTTGGGCATGGAAAGAGGAACTTTTTCATATTCTTGCACTACATTCCATGCCAAAATATCGGCAAAAAAGCAAAGCTTTTATTGTAGACAAATTATTAGAAAAAGTTCCTCTTTCAGTTTTAAAAACAGAATTTTGCCAAGAACTATTTGAACGTGACTATACCATCTATAATGAAGAAGAGCTCCCTTAGATTCCTCCTTATCAGAAGCATAAAAGGATGAGAAAGTGATTCATTTTAAATATAATATCCTATAACGCTATGTCTTTCTTTTCCCTCTTCTGAAGGAATCATCTTTCATTTTCTTAATAATTCCGTATTTGCTTCCAATAAATATTCCCCCACTCTATTTTCAAACATTACTGTATCCAGTTCCATTTTATTTCCAATTGCTAACCACAGCTTTATATAAAATGCAACGGGAGCAATTGGGGGAATAACTTTCATATCTAAGTCTTGATATATTTTCTTACTTTTATAAAAAGATTCCTGTGTATCCCCCACTACATAAATAGGAATCTTAAGTTGAGAGGCCTCCTTTGCAAATTCTTGCAAACTTGACTGCGTTGAACATATGGTTCCTGAGTGAAACGTTGTATATATAATCCCTTTCACTGATTGATCCAGTTGTGGATAAATCATACCTGGCATTGCCTGAATACACAAAATACCTGGGCTTGTTTCCATATTCTCTGGCAAATTCAATGTTATATTCCGCTTACAGTCTTGATATAATTCATTTTTAAGAAACTGATCATCTATAATTTGCCCATATTCTAATCCTAATAAACTATACAATTCATCTTTGTAAATTTCAAAAGATAAAAGACGTTCTCCTCGATGTATTTTACAGCATTCACCCTTATTTTTATAAGAAACAAATACACCGCCACTACTCTTGGATTGAATCAATGTAATGCCCCCTGTAAAATTCTCCAATCCATTTGCACGCTTATCTTCTAATATATAGTTACTTGCCACTAATACAATAGGAATCACATTGTTTCCAAAAACAAAGGACAACATTGCTGCTGTATATTGTAAGGTATCGCTTCCATGGGTGATAATAATTCCATCATATCCCATTTTCAAATTCCTGCGAATACACGATACTAGTATTGAATATTCTTTTCCTGTCATATTCTCACTTAACATGGAATAGGGTTCTTCATAATCAAATTCCACATTTGTATTATATTGTTCTCTGTACATACTAATCAGTTTATAATTCTTTTTCAAATCCGTGGAGACAATTCCATCGTTCCACGTGCTACCAATTGTTCCTCCAGTAAAAATAACCAAAACTTTCATTCTGACACCTCAATATTCTGTGTTAGGATTATAGCAAATGCCTATACTTTATTCATTCTTTCCCTCTAAGGATGCAATCTCTTCTATTAAACGACTTATCGTATCTAGGTATTTATCTCCTGTAGCCACTTCTTCTTTTGCAAAATAATAGGTAAAATAGGGAATCTCTCCATTGGTAAATTTCAGTTTGTTTTTATTTCCCTGTATAATCAATGGGATTCTCAAAGGATCAATATTTGCTTTCGGAAATATTTTAATAATAAGCTGTTTATGATTTCCTTTTAATTCCATAATATATGCATTATGTGCTTTTGTTTTTAAAAATGCAATTCTCATTAAATTCATTGCAGATTTAGGGATATCGCCATATCTATCTATCATTTCATCTGTAATATCTGACAGTTCCTCTTCCGTAGCAATTGTTGCTATTCTTTTATATATATCTAATTTATGTTTTTCACTTTTAATGTAGCTTGCTGGAATATAGGCATCAATATCAAAATCCAAAAGAGTTTCAAAATCTTCTTGATGAACCTCACCCTTTAATTCTGCTACTGCTTCGTTTAACATTTTACAGTACAAATCATATCCCACAGCTTCCATATGTCCATGCTGTTCTGCCCCTAACAGATTTCCAGCCCCGCGAATTTCCATATCTTTCATTGCTATTTTAAATCCCGATCCAAGTTCTGTAAATTCACGGATAGCATTTAATCTTTTTTCTGCTATTTCTTTTAGCATTTTATCTCTTTTGTACATTAAAAATGCATAGGCGGTCCTTCCAGATCTTCCTACTCTACCACGTAATTGATATAACTGTGATAACCCAAATCGATCCGAATCATGTATAATAATTGTATTAACATTCGGAATATCAAGTCCTGTTTCAATAATGGTCGTAGATACCAACACATCAATATCTCCATTTACAAAATCAACCATAATCCGTTCTAACTCTCGTTCATGCATTTGTCCATGAGCAAACTCAACCTTAGCATCTGGTACAATTTTACTAATACTCAATGCCATTTCTTGAATTCCTTGCACTCTATTAAATACATAATATACTTGACCACCTCTTGCTAATTCTCGATTAATTGCATCTCGAACCATTTCTTCATCATATTCTGTAATAAATGTTTGTATTGGCAATCTATCCACTGGTGGTTCTTCGAGAACACTCATATCTCTGATTCCAATCAGGCTCATATGTAATGTTCTAGGAATTGGCGTAGCACTTAAAGTCATAACATCTACGTTTTCACGAAGATGCTTGATTTTTTCTTTATGGGTCACCCCAAATCTTTGTTCTTCATCTACAATTAAAAGTCCTAAATCTTTAAATACCACATCTTTGGAGAGTACTCTATGGGTTCCTACTACAACATCTACAAGTCCTTTTTTTAATCCTGATAATGTTTCTTTTATTTCTTTTGGTGTTCGAAAGCGAGACAACATCTCCACACGAACTCCAAAATCTTTCATTCTTTGATCAAAACTTGTAAAATGCTGTTTTGCCAAAATTGTTGTAGGCACCAAGTACACAACTTGTTTTCCTTCTTGTACTGCTTTAAATGCAGCTCTCATAGCGATTTCAGTCTTTCCATAGCCCACATCCCCACAAATCAGGCGATCCATAATCTTACGACTTTCCATATCTCTTTTTGCATCTTCAATTGCTGTTAATTGATCTTCCGTCTCTTCATATGGAAACAACTCTTCAAATTCTCTCTGCCATGGTGTATCCATAGCATACTCATAGCCTTTTTGCTCTTGCCTTGAAGCATATAATTTTACAAGTTCATCTGCAACTTGTTTTACTGCTCCTTTTACTTTTGTCTTGGTTTTAAACCATTCTGGTGATCCCAACTTATTTAATTTAGGTTTTTTTGCTTCAGAATCTGCATATTTTTGAATTAAGTCCAGTTGTGTTGCAAGAATATAGAGATTTCCGCTTCCACCATATTCTATTTTTATATAATCTTTTTCTATTTTATCAACTTCTATTTTTTCAATTCCACGATAGATTCCCAATCCATGATTCTCATGAATTACATAATCCCCTATTTGTAATTCTGAAAATTCCGCAATTGCTTTTCCTTCATACTTTTTTTTCTTACGATTATTTTTTTTACTTACACCAAAAATATCATCTTCTGCAACCGCAACAAATCGAACCTCTGGATATTCATAACCTTTTCGCAATTTTCCTGAAGTTGTCATAACTTCTCCCGGAATAAGCTCTCTTTCTTGATTTTCAGAATAAATGGCAGCAACCTCATTTTCCTGTAAATCTTTTGCTAGCCTCTCGGCTCTTGTTTTGGATCCGGAAACCAAAAGAATACAATATCCTTTGCTTTTCCAGTTTTGAATATCTGATACCAAGGTTGCAAAAGAGTTATTATATGCACCAATTCCTTTGGCTTCAATATTATAATGTCCTGCTACTTCTATCTGGGGAATTTTACAATCCAAAGCAGATAACGCCATTCCTATTCGACTTCCTATTTTGGCATACACTTCATTTAATGTATAAAGTACATTGGTCTGAGATGGCAGAATTTGTCCTTTTTCCAGACGATGAATCATACTCTCTCTAAATTCTTTTTCCACAACTTCAGCTTTTTCTCTTAATCGATTAGGTTCATCCAAAATTATAATGGTATTGTCTCTATCAAAATAATCAATAAAAGAAACTGTACTGGGTGAAAAAGATGAAATATAGCTTTCAAGCCCGCTATAATCTTTCCATACAAATAGATTTTCTTTTAATGTTTCAAGATTTTTTTGAATACGAGCGATTTCCGACAATTTATTTTCTTTTGTTAGTATCTTAATATATTTTTTTGTCTCTTGTTCAATTTTTCCAAAACCTTCTGCTAAATAATCCCCCACTAGTAATTCTGTAGCAGGAAATATCGATATCTCCTCAATATCTTCTATAGATCTTTGGCTTTCCGGATCAAATAATCTCATGGAGTCTATTTCTCTATCCCATAACTCGATTCTACAGGGAACCTCTCCACTTAATGGAAATACATCCAGTATCCCTCCTCGAATTGCAAATTGTCCTCCATATTCCGTTTGTCCAACATTTTGATATCCCATTCGTAATAATTTTTCTGAAAACTCCGCAAGGTCTAGTTCATCCCCTACTTTCAAGTCTATAATATGTCGTAGAAATACAGAAGGCGGCATCATTTTATCCATACAACCATCAATAGTTGTAATAACCGTAAGCTCTGAATTATTTAATAATCTTGATAAAGCTTCTAATCTTTCTTTTTCCAGTTGATTTCCATGAATATCTGCACTATAAAATATAAAATCCCTTGCTGGATAATAGACTGTATTTTTATCCAGCCCTCGATAATCTTCGTACAATTCTCGTGCCTTCACTTCTGTATGTGTAATAATCAATTTCACCTTAAAATTATCTGCCGCCCCATAGATAAAATGGGGCTTTTGCTGATCTACGCATCCAAAAACAACAGGAAATTTTCCAGCCCTTTGTAACCAGTATTCTAAATCTTTGAAATATGCCAATTGCCTTACTGGCTGCTTATAAATATTCATATTACTCCTAACCATTATATTGATTCATTGCTGTATCTATACCATCCCTTATCATGCATTCTATTGCCTTACAAGCTTGGTCAATACTTTCTTCTACAATAACTTCTTCTGTTTTTGAAAATCTTCCTAGCACATAATTTGCCAGATCCATTCCACGTGGCTTATCCCCCACTCCAAATTTCAATCTTGGAAATTCCTGTGTCCCCAAATGGGCTATGATACTTTTTATCCCATTATGGCCTCCAGCACTTCCTTTTTTCCGAATTCTCATTTTGCCAGGATCAAGACTAATATCATCAAATAATACAATTATATTTTCAGGGTCTACTTTAAAATAATCTGCCATTGGACCAACACATTCTCCACTCAAGTTCATATAGGTAAGAGGTTTTACAAGAATGACTTTTTCGCCACCTAATATTCCTTTTCCATATAATCCTTTGAATTTTTTTTCATTTATTTGAATCCCCGCATATTCTGCTAGAGCATCAATCATTCGAAATCCAATATTATGCCTTGTATTGTCATATTTTCGTTCTGGATTTCCAAGTCCTACTATTATATACATAAAAGGTCCCTACTTTCTTAAGATAATCATATTTATTTTAACGCATAAATGAAATCTGTACAAATAATACTTTTTCCTTTTTTATTCCTTATATAATAATTGATTCTATTTCAAAAAAACCTGAAACTTCTTCTAAGAAATTCTTTTTCTTTACGTTCTATGTATCTCATGATAAAATCATTAAATAATACTTATTTATTAAATAATCCAAATAAAAAGGAGTTGATTTTTTTGGACCCCAGTGTCATTCCTCAGTTACTAAGTTTACTTGTATTACTTATTCTATCTTCCTTTTTCTCTTCTGCGGAAACAGCATTTGTTTCTGTAAATCAGATGCGCATGCGTTCACTTGCGGAAAGTGGAAATAGAAAAGCCCAACGAGTTCTAGCAATTACTGAGGACCCTTCAAAAATGTTAAGTGCCATTCTTATTGGCAATAACTTGGTTAACATCTCTGCATCTTCCCTAGCAACTGCAATTACCTTGAGTCTTTGGGGAAATGCTGCCATTAGTATTTCTACTGGTTTATTAACTTTATTAATCTTAATCTTTGGTGAAATCACTCCAAAGACCATTGCTACCATTAATGCAAATAAAATAGCTTTATTTTACAGCTCTATTATTTGGTTTTTAATGGTTATTCTTACACCTATTATTTTTCTTGTAAATCAATTAGCCAAAGGTATTCTAACCATTATAGGTTTCAATCCTGAAAAACATCATGTTACCATCACTGAAGCTGAACTTAGAACCATTGTAAAAGTAAGTCATGAAGAAGGCGTTATTGAAAGTAATGAACACCAAATGATTAACAATGTATTTGATTTTGGAGATTCTCAGGCCAAAGATGTTATGATTCCTAGAATAGACATGTCTTGTATCTCGGTAGATACGGGATATCAAGAAATCAAAGAAGTATTTCGTCGAGAAAAATTTACAAGACTTCCTGTTTATGAAAACACAAGCGAAAACGTTATTGGTATTATCAATGTAAAAGATCTCCTTTTATGGGATGATCCTAGCCAATTTAATATTCTCGATATCTTACGTAAACCTTATTATACTTTTGAATATAAATATCTATCTGAACTAATGAACGAACTTAAAAAGACCTCTAACAATTTCACTTTGGTCGTAGATGAATATGGTTCCACTGTAGGTATGATTACATTAGAAGATTTATTAGAAGAAATTGTCGGCGAGATTCGAGATGAATATGACGAAGATGAAGAAGATGAAATCATCAAAATCAATGATGATGAATATATATTATCAGGAACTGCAAGACTCAATGATCTAGAAGAAATTTTCGAACTTCCCGAACAAGAGGAAGATTTCGATTCTATTAGTGGTCTTATTATTATGTATCTCGAAAGATTTCCACAACCTGGAGATAAGGTTATTATTGGCAATCTACAGTTAATCGTTGAAGAATGTGATAAAAATCGTATTCATAAAGTACATGCATATATCACTCACAATGATCTTTATGATATACCTGTTAAGGAATAGTTCTCCATTCTAGATTTTTAAAATCAACCATAAAATAATAGGCAGCTCTTTACTTCATCTCTTTAGTAAAGAACTGCCTATTTTATATTTTACAATTAAAAAGCTTGTCTCTCTATATCCAAGCAAAAGTACGCATAATATAGATCCATAAAGTAAGCGTCACTGATGACAATAAGGTTGACATAACCACAATACTTGAGGTAAGCACTTCATCATTCCCCATATTCTTAGCCATTATATAACAAGCTACTGTTGTTGGAGAAGCTAACATCACAATAATTGCAACCAACGATGCCTCTCTAAATCCTAACCAAAGGGCTATTGGCAAAAAGACCATTGGCAGACCTATTAACTTAATAAAAGTTGCCACTAAGCTTGGCTTGATTTTGGCTAATGCTTTGCTTCCTTCAAAGCTGGCCCCCACTACTAAAAGTGCAATTGGAGAAGCCGTCTGGGCCATATAGTCAATTGCTTTCAAGGGAATTCCCGGAATTTCTATACTCCATATTGCAAAAGGAATCCCTACAAATATACTTATAATAATGGGATTCTTAACTACATTAATAAAAGCTGCTTTGATATTTCCTTCTTGCCCTATTTTATTAGAAGAACCTGCCGTTAAAATAATCACTGAAAAAATATTAAATAAGGGAACCGCTGAGATAATCATCAATGGCCCTAGTCCTGTCTGTCCATAAATATTTTGAATAAATGCAATTCCTAAAATAGCAGCGCTACCTCTCGCACTTGCCTGTGTAAATGCACCTACCATTGTTGCATCTTTTAAAAATATTTTAGCCCCTAACCATAATCCCAGAAAAATAATTGTTGTAGAAATCATACAAAATATAACAAATTTAATATCAAATTCTGTATGGATATCTGCTGTCGCAATATCTCGAAACAATAAGGCAGGTAAGGCAATTTTAAATACATATTTATCTGCCACATGGGTAAATTCTCGATTAAAGAATCCTACTTGCATTAAAATATATCCTATGATAATTATTATAAATATTGGGACCGTCGCATTTAAACTAAAAAATAAGTTACTTAACATACTTCCTCTATTCTATGTCTATAAAGAATCAATAAATCTTTCAAATGCTAACATACCTTCTGTATCTCTTTTAAATACTCCAGCATACTCTAGTACTTTTGCAAACACTTTTCCGATTTCATCTTTTATAATAGCATTGATATTTTCTGAACTTACTTTATCATATTTTTCTAGAAATTCAAAGGTCCAGTCCGCATGCTTTTCAATTAATGGATTTGATCTAATATCTTTTCCACTAAGAATATATTCCTCTAGCACTTCCATTTCTCTTTTTAATCTGGATGGTAAAACAGCAAGTCCCATCACCTCAATTAATCCTATATTTTCTTTTTTTATGTGATGAAGCTCTTCATGAGGATGAAAAACTCCCATGGGGCATTCTGAAGTTGTTATATTATTACGAAGTGCAAGATCCAACTCGTATTTTCCGTCTTTTTTTCTTGCAATTGGTGTAATTGTATTATGTGGTTCTCCTTGCGTCTCTGCATAAAGAAACACTGATTCATCTGTATATACTCTCCATGACTTTAGTATATGATCTGCCAGTTCAATAATTCTATCGGTATCTTCACCTCTAAGTCGAATCACGGAAAGTGGCCATTTTACAATTCCTGCCTCTATGTCTGAATATCCTTTGATTACAAACTTTTTTTCCATAGGTGCTTTTGCCATGGCAAACTCATAATTCCCGCCTTGAAAATGATCGTGGGCCAGTATGGACCCTCCTACAATTGGCAAATCTGCATTGGATCCAAGAAAATAATGTGGGAATTTCTTCACAAAATCAAAAAGTTTCACAAAGGTATTTTTATCCACTTTCATAGGTACATGTTCCCCATGAAAAACAATACAATGTTCATTGTAATATACATATGGAGAATATTGAAATCCCCATTGTGTATGATTTATTTCAACAGGCATAATTCTATGATTATAACGTGCAGGATGATTTATTGTGCCAGCATATCCTTCATTTTCTTTACACAAGAGACATTTTGGATATCCACTTTGCTTTGCTAGTTTTGCTGCTGCAATTGCTTTTGGATCTTTTTCTGGTTTGGACAGATTAATGGTAATATCAATATCTCCATATTCTGTAGGTGTTACCCATTTCATATCTTTACACACACGATATCTTCTAATATAATCTGAATCTTGACTTAATTTATAGAAATATTCTGTCGCTTTTTCTGGATCCTCTTCATACATTTTATTAAATTCACAAATCACAGTTTCCGGTCTTGGCATTAGACAATTCATAAGTTTTGAATCCAACCCATCCCTGTACACAATACTATCGTCTATTATTTTATGCTCTACTGCATACTGTAGTAGTTCTGCCAATGTGCTTTCCAAATCAACATTATGATATTTTTCTTCAGGTTCTACATATTCCTGCATTCCTAATACATCTAGAATCATATTGGTTGTATATATTTTTTCTGAAACTGGAACCAGCCCTGTCTCTATTCCATAAGTTACTAATTTACTAATTGCTGAAAAGATCATTTAAATTCTCCTTATTCTGAGATTTTATATCCATTAGGATGTGTACTATGCCATTTCCATGCGCTTCCTATAATTTCTTCCAAATCAGCATATTCTGGTTTCCATCCTAATACTGTTCTCGCTTTATCACTAGATGCTATTAACTGCGCTGGATCTCCTGCCCTTCTTGGTGTTATTACTGCAGGAATATCATGTCCTGTAACTTTTCTAGCTGTATCAATGACTTCTTTTACGGTAAATCCAATTCCATTTCCTAAGTTGAAAATATTACTTTCATTGCCTTTTATTAAGTATTCCACTGCAAGCATATGGGCTTGGGCAAGATCTGTTACATGAATATAATCTCTAATGCATGTGCCATCTTTTGTTGGGTAATCATCTCCATATATTCCAATAGATTCTCTTTGATTCAAAGGAACTTGTAAAATCAATGGCACTAAATGAGTCTCTGGTGAATGTGCCTCTCCTATTTCTCCACTTTTATGTGCTCCACATGCATTAAAATATCTTAATGAAACATATTTAAGGCCATGTGCTTTTCCAGTCCATTTAAACATTTTTTCCATAGATAACTTGGTCTCTCCATAGGTGTTTGTTGGTTCCGTTTTATCTGTTTCAAGAATTGGAACTCTCTCCGGCTCTCCATAAGTTGCTGCTGTTGAAGAAAATACAATTTTATCTAATTTATGAGCTACCATTGACTGAAGTAATACTTTGGTTCCATTCACATTATTATCATAATATTTCAGTGGGTCTACCATACTCTCCCCAACCAATGAATTGGCCGCAAAATGGATAACTGCGTCAATTTTCTCTTTTTCAAATACACCATTCAAAAAACTTCGATCTCTAATATCCCCTTGATAAAATCTCGCCTTTGGGTGAACCGCTTCAATATATCCTGTTTCTAAATTATCAATAATTACTACATCTTCACCTTTTTCAATTAATGCATACACGGTATGTGAGCCTATATATCCTGCTCCTCCTAATACTAATACTGTCATAATCTATTCTCCTTTTCCTAAATAACTCTTGCGCCTTCTCCTACTTCTACTACATAAAAATCAGCATCATATCCTATAATTTGCTTGTATTCTTTTCCTACATTTTCTATAAATGCTTCAATTGCATCATCTTCTACAATACTCACTGTACAGCCACCAAATCCCGCTCCTGTCATTCTCGACCCAATCACACCTTCTTGCTTTAATGCGGCCTCTACAAGGGTATCTAGCTCTATTCCCGTCACTTCATAGTCATCTCTTAAGGAAACGTGAGACTCAATCATCAGTTTCCCAAATTCTAAAAGCTTTCCTGCTTGTAATGCTTCCACCGCTTTGATTGTTCTTCTATTTTCATAAACTGCATGTTTGGCTCTTTTTTGTCGAACTTCATCTTTAATTGCAACTTTATAAGTCTCAAATTGTTCTTCCGTTAAATCTCCTAAACCTTTGATTCCAATCACTTCTTGCAATTCTGCTAATGCTGTTTCACATTCAGTTCTTCTTTCATTATATTTGGAATCTCCTAGGCCTCTTTTTTTATTACTACTTGCTATAATAATTTTGGCATTTTTTAAAATAATAGGTGCATATTCATAAGTAAGCTCTGATGTATCCAAGAATATTGCATGGTCTTTTTTCCCCATTGCAATGGCAAATTGATCCATAATTCCACAATTTACACCATTGAATTTATTTTCTGAATATTGTCCAATCAATGCAATCTCTTGCATACTAATATCAAATCCAAACATATCCTTTAAAAGTACTCCTGTTCCAACTTCTACTGATGCAGATGACGAAAGTCCTGAACCATTTGGAATATTTCCAAATAACAACATATCAAATCCATTGGTAATCTCATATCCTTTTTCTTTAAAAGCCCACATAACACCCAATGGATAGTTGGTCCAATCTGCTTGTTTGGAATATATTAAATTATCTAAATCGCCCTCAACAATTCCTAAGTCTTGAAAATTCATAGAATAAAATCTAATTTTACGATCTTCTCTTTTTCTAGCAATAAAGTATGTTCCTATGGTTAATGCACAGGGAAAAACATGACCTGCATTATAGTCCGTATGTTCTCCAATTAAATTCACTCTTCCTGGTGCAAAATAACTACGAATATCCCCCTCCTCTCCATATATCTTTTGAAATTCTTTGATCAATTCTTGTTTCATCATAACCTCCTTTTCAACACTTATTCATTAAATATAATTTTCATTACAATATTTTGTGGATAATCCCCAAAACAATCCCCAAAAATATTCATTCCCCTTTTATTCTCTGCATCTTCTGCATTTCCCAGTCTTACACTAATATATCCACCTGCATCAAGTTGATATTCTTTTAATCCCATCTCGTTAATCTTTTCATGATCCAAATAGGTTCCTCGGTCTGTAATTTTCCAAGTTTTCAATACTCCATATTGCGTGCTTTTATCCGGCCACCATTCTGGATTCAACTTTCCTCTTCTACCTCCAAAATCACTTGGGCAGGTCCAGGTTCCTGCTGCAATTCCATCCACCCACAATGTAATATCCGATGGACAATCTAGATTATATTCGTGATCTTCAGAACATAGTTCCGCAGAAATCTCAATTGCTTTAATTGATGCTTTATCAATCATATGATTTGGAAATCTATACTCCACATATCCATTATTTAACCAAAGTAACTTGGTTTTGGTTCTTTCCGGATCATAAAAAGCTCTTGGTTCATCTTCTTCTCCAATATAGCCCTTACTGCTTACAAGACCACAAGTCGCTTCTACTTTATAATCAACATAATTTCCAATTGGCATACTTATAATTTCTATTTTTTCTGATTCTTGTTCTGTCTCTAATCCAATATTGAGATTTGCTAGGGTTTTATAACATATTTTTGCTGAACCCCTTACTCCTGCTTGTAATTCTGTTGCAATCATACCCGCCTCTTCTAAAATCTTAACATTCATTGCTGCTGAAGAGGCTGGTATCTCTAATCTCTCTGCAATTTCATTGATATTCAGTCTATAAGTACATAATAGTTTTAGTATTTTAATTCTTACTTCTGATGATAATGCTTTGCACATTAACGCTAATTTCTCATTATCATCCAATGTCAATGTACAGTTTTTCTCCATAGAATCACCTCTTTTTTATTAATAACTAAATTTATGTTATAAAACAAGTTTTATGTTTAAATAAATATTATCATATCTTTTTTTCTGCGTCAAGAACTATCCATCTTTCTTAAAGTCAAAAAAAGAAGGCATCTTATCCTACGATAAAACACCTTCTCTTTCATATATATGCACTGTATTCGGAGGATTATACTTCTACCGGAACCTCGTCAACAATGGCTTCAAACACCTCCAAAATCTTTCTTTGAATACGTTCTCTTGTCTCTGAATTAATTGGATGAACAATATCTCTATATTCTCCGTCCAACGCTTTTTTACTAGGCATTGCAATAAACAATCCTTTTTCCCCATCAATAACCTTAATATCATGCACTACAAATTCATTATCAATTGTTATTGATACTACTGCTTTCATTTTGCCTTCTTTTGCTACTTTTCTTACCCTTACGTCTGTTATTTGCATTTTCCATTCCCCTTCCATTCTCCACATTATGTAAATTCTTATAATGTGCTAAATCAAAAACCTCTCATTTTTCTCCACAACCACTTTGATCTTTCCATTTTCACCTGCGTAAATTGTATTTGGACGAATTGTATCTCTACTTTCTATAATACAATTTTCCAAACTAGTATTATCTCCAATGTGCACATCATTTAATATAATGCAATCTTTGATTTTACAATTATTACCAACATAAACTTTTTGAAAAAGAACTGAGTTTTCTACTTGTCCATTAATAATACAACCACTAGCAATCAAACTATTTTTAACATTTGCCCCTAAGTTATACTTAGCAGGTGCTAAATCATGGATTTTTGAATATATATCTGAATAGTTTTTAAAGAAAAATTCCCTCGTCTCCCTATTAAGGAAATCCATATTCGTCTTATAATAGGATTCTATTGTCGCAATATTACTCCAATAGCTTTCTAATTTATAAGCATATATCCTTTTGATACTTTTATATCTAATCAGGATATCTTTTACAAAATCAAAGCGATCTTCATCATAAGCTTTTTGTACAAGCTCAATCAACAATCTTCTTCTAATAATGTAGATACCTGTCGATACCGTCTTTTCTTCAGTTGCAACTGGTTTTTCCTCGAAATCAATAATTTTTTTATCATCCGCTAATTTGACAACCCCAAATCGCCTTGCGTCTTCTTTGGAATCCAGCTCCTTTACAACAACTGTTATATCTGCTTTTTTCTCAATATGATATTCTAACACTCTATTATAGTCTAATTTATAAACACCATCTCCTGATGAAATTACTACATAGGGTTCATGACTATTTCTTAAAAAATCAAGATTTTGATATAATGCATCCGCCGTTCCTCTATACCAAACACTATTCTCATTGGTTATCGTTGGATTAAAAACAAATAAGCCGCCTTGTTTTCTACCAAAATCCCACCATTTAGATGAGCTTAGATGCTCATTTAATGACCTTGCATTATATTGAGTAATCACCGCTACTTTACCTATATGTGAATTCGTCATATTACTTAAAGTAAAATCAATTGACCTATATCCACCACCAATAGGCATTGCTGCAATGGCTCTTTTGTTGGTCAATTCTTTCATCATCTTACTATTTCCGCCTGCTAAAATTACACCTATCGCTCTCATTTATCATCACCTGCCTTAATGATGTATCCTCCACTTTCAAGTACGCTATTAGGATAATCCATCTCTGTCGTAATTCCAGCAACTGCTGTGTTTTTGCCAATTCTCACATTCTTAGGAATATATGTATTTTCCCCAATTGTTGCAAGTCCAAAAGCATACACTTTAGAATCCAATAAACTTTCAGCTTCTTCTCCTACTCCTATTTCAGCACCATCACTAATAATAACATTTTCAGCAATAATAGATTTTTCAATCTTTACATTTTTACCAATAATCGTCCCTTGCATAATAATAGAATCTTTAACCACCGTTCCCTTGTCTATTGTAACATTACAGCCAATAATAGAATTTCTAACTTCTCCATAAATTTCTGAGCCTGCTCCAATAATACTTCGATCAATAATTGCTTCTGAAGATGTATATTGTGGTGGAAGTGTATCAGCTTTGGTATAGATTTTCCAAAGTTCTTCATATAAATTAAACTCTGGAACAATATCTATCAACTCCATATTCGCTTCCCAATAAGAACCCAATGTTCCTACATCTTTCCAGTATCCATTATACTCATAAGCGAATATTCTTTGATTATTTTCAAAACAATATGGAATAATATGTTTACCAAAATCACATCCTTTTTGATCTTTCATTTGCATCAATGCTTCTTTTAATATTTTCCAAGAAAAAATATAAATTCCCATAGATGCTAAATTACTTCTTGGTTTTTCTGGTTTCTCTTCAAATTCAGTTATTCTATTGTCGCTATCTGTAATTAAAACTCCAAATCTACTAGCTTCTTCTACTGGCACCGGCATTGCTGCAATTGTAACATCTGCATGACATGCTTTATGATAATCCAACATAATCTCATAATCCATTTTATAGATATGATCTCCAGAAAGAATTAATACATAATCCGGATTATACAACTCCATATAATCCAAGTTCTGATATATTGCATTTGCTGTACCTGTATACCACTCACTGCTATTACTACGCTCATATGGTGGAAGCACCGTTACTCCACCAACATTACGGTCAAGATCCCAAGGAATACCTATTCCAATATGAGTATTCAATCTCAAAGGTTGGTACTGTGTTAGCACACCCACTGTATCAATTCCAGAATTAATACAATTACTTAATGGAAAATCAATAATTCTATATTTCCCTCCAAAAGCAACTGCAGGTTTTGCTACTTTGGATGTCAGAATTCCTAACCTACTTCCTTGTCCTCCCGCTAGTAACATCGCAATCATTTCTTTTTTTACCATATTATCACCTCAAGTAATTCCATTCTCCCAATATGCTTTGTTGTATAAATATTGTACCATATCTTATAAAATATATAAAGTTAAATGTGACATTTTTCGCGATTTTATACGGTGTTTTGTCGCTGTTTGTTGATTTTGTAATTTTATGTTCTATTCTGTGAATCTATTTTTAGTAATAATATCTATATCCATTTATTTTATTATATTTCTTTGCATTTTCATTAATGGTGGTATAAAATGAGTAACAAATATATAAATATAATTAGGAGAATAATTATGAATCATATAGATTTCAATCAACCAATGCATGTATACTTTATTGGCATTGGTGGCATTAGTATGAGTGGTCTTGCCGAAATTCTTTTATCCAAAAATTTCAAAGTGTCTGGATCCGATATGAAAGCATCCCCTTTGACTGACCACTTATCCGCTCAAGGTATTTGTATTCACATTGGTCACCACACATCAAACATTACAAAAGATATTGATCTCGTTGTATATACTGCTGCAATTCATCAAGATAATCCTGAACTTTTAGCTACCAAGGATTTACATATTCTTTCTATACCACGGGCCGAATTATTAGGTGAAGTTATGCGTAATTATAAGGTTTCCATTGGTGTATCAGGCACCCATGGTAAAACCACAACCACTTCTATGTTATCAGAAATCCTACTATCCGGTGACCTTGACCCAACAATTTCTGTTGGCGGAATACTTCCTTCAATTGGGGGTAATCTACGAATCGGGCAATCTTCAACGTTTATTACCGAAGCTTGTGAATACACAAACAGCTTTTTATCTTTATATCCTAATATAGAAATAATACTTAATATAGAAGAAGATCATATGGACTTTTTTAAAGATATTAATGATATACGTACTTCCTTCCATAACTATATCCAATTACTTCCTGCTGATGGACTCCTTGTAATTAATCAAGATATTGACCATGTGGAAGATTTATACCGTGACTGTCCTTGTAAAGTAATTACTGTTGGACATAACCCTGATTCTAATTATTCCGCTTCTAATATTTCTTATAATGAAGAAGCTCAATGTATATACACTCTTATTCATAATGGTATAGAAATATCAACCATTCAACTTGGAGTTCCTGGTCTACATAATGTCTATAATAGCCTTGCTACCATTGCTGTTGCTGAATATTTAAATCTTCCAATCTCTACGATTGCAGATTCATTGGCTCATTTCCGTGGAACCAATCGAAGATTTCAAAAAAAAGGCACCTTTAATGGAATAACCATTATTGATGATTATGCACACCATCCTTCTGAAATACGTGCAACAATTAACTCCGCCAAAAATTATCCTCACAAGAGAATTATTATCGTATTTCAACCTCACACCTATACGAGAACACTTGCCTTTTTATCTGATTTTTCCAAAGAACTATCCAAAGCAGACCTGGTTATTCTTACAGATATTTATGCAGCTCGTGAAACAAACACAACTGGCATATCTTCTTGTGATATTAAAAAAGAAATTGACCGCCTGGGTGGGGCATGTATTTATTTACAAGATTTCAAACTAATTCAAGATTATATTATAGAAAATGGCACAGATGGTGATTTAGTTATTACAATGGGTGCCGGCAATATCGTTGAAGTTGGAGAAAATCTATTAGCTAACCTATAAAATTATTGCTAATATTTCAATCCAATAATTTTTAAGATACATGTTTTCCACACTATCCACAGTATCCACAACTTTGGCAAATACTTATATTATGGTTCTCTTTTGAAAATCACTGTGCTATAATGTGTTTACGCTTTAGGAGGGCTTAATTGCAATGAAGAAAATCACACTAAACTCAATTCAAAATAATAATGTAACACCTGTTTCCAATCTATTCCTTGATGGGTTTATGAATGATGCCAATGGTGAATTTGTTAAAGTTTATCTATATCTGCTTCGTTGTATAAATGGGTCTTGCACTGATATCTCTATTTCTCAGATTGGAGACACCCTTAATCTCACTGAAAAAGATGTAATTAGAGCACTTAAATATTGGGCCAAAGTCAAGGTTCTTTCTGTGGATTTTGAACCTAATAGTAATGAGCCTTCTTCTATTACTTTTTTAGCTTTGGAACCAGATAAGCCTACTAAATTACCTGCAGCTTCTGAGGTTGTAAGTACTCCAACGGTTCAATCTGTTCCATCTATTGAGCCTAACAAGACTCCTGAACCTATTAATTCTGGAAGTGGTAATAAGCACCTTTCTCCATCTCAAATTAACAGAATTAAAGAACGAGAAGATATGAAACAACTTTTATATCTTGTTGAAAAATATACAGGTAAAACACTTTCAAGTGTAGAAATCGGCATTGTTTTATTTATGCATGAGAAACTCGAATTCTCCACTGAATTAATTGAATATTTGGTTGAATATTGTGTAACCAATCACAAAACAAGCCTACGATATATGGAAAAAGTCGCTTTATCATGGCATGAAAATGGAATTTCCACAATCAAAGATGCGCGCAATTCCAATGCTATTAGAAGTTCCAGAACCTTAGCTGTGAGCAAAAGTTTTGGTCTTACAGATAGAAATATCACTCCTGTAGAAATGGATTTCATCAACAGATGGTATGATGAATACGGATTTGATAAGGAGATTATTATAGAAGCATGTAAAAGAACTATTATGTCAATGAACAAACCTAATTTCAGCTATGCTGATGGCATTCTCAAAAAATGGAAAGTTGCTAAGATTCATACATTAAGTGATCTTAAAACTTTTGATGCAGGTTTTCGTGCAAAAATAAATGTTCCTGTTACTACTAATTCAACCACCACAAAATCAACTAATAAGTTTAATAATTTCTCTCAACGTTCTTATGATTTTGAACAAATGGAAAAAGACCTTATTAGTAACAATAAATAACGGAGGAAAGTATTTTGGTATTGAATAATTCACAGTATGATTCTATAATGCGTGATTATCATGCACGTCAAATAAACGCCAAGAATGAACTTGACAGACGAACTGCCGAAGTTTTATTTGCAATACCACAGTATAAAACTTTGCAGGATCAGATTTCCTCACTTTCTGTGAAATCTGCAATTTCTTCAATTAAAGATAATGGTTCATCCGACAGTGCTCTAGTCTCAAAAATTCATAATATCGAACAACAAATGGCTCAATTATTAAAAGCTGCTGGATTCCCTTCCAATTATTTGCAATTACAATTCAACTGTCCCATCTGTCAAGATACGGGATATGTGGATAATCATAAATGTGCTTGTTTTAAGCAGGCCGAAATAAACTTACTCTATAATCAATCTAATATTAAAAATTATCTTTCAACTGAGAATTTCGACACTTTTTCATATGATTACTATTCCAAAAATTATAAAGATTCTACTACAGGTCTAACTCCCTTTGAAAACATTCAAAAAATTGTAAACATCTGTAAATCTTTTATTAAAGACTTTCCAACAGGTGATAGTCTGGTTTTTTATGGAGATACCGGTGTCGGAAAAACATTTCTCACTCATTGTATTGCAAAAGAAATTTTAGACAAATCAAATAGTGTTTTATATCTTTCTGCTATTGATTTTTTTGAAGCATTTTCTCACCATGACCGTTTTGTCGATAATTATAATCTTGACTTTTTCCCTCAGGAGACGCAAATTATTAATTGCGATCTGCTAATTATTGATGATTTAGGCACAGAATTATCCAACACATATACGAATTCCAAATTGTTTTTGTGTATTAACAGTCGTTTAATGGCTAATAAATCTACTATTATTTCAACAAATCTTACACCAAAAGATTTTATGAATACTTATTCAGAACGAATTTTTTCAAGAATATCCAGCTCCTATTCATTGCTAAAAATGTACGGAGATGATATAAGAATATTAAAGAAATCATAATACAATGGAGGATAACCAATATGCAACAGCATAATAACAATCCGGAATCTATTCCGGTTGGCGCTCTTGGACTTATTACACTTAGAGGAATTGAGAGTCTTGGCAGTAAAATCAACAATTACATCATCGATTGGCGTAACGAGAAAGACCTTAAAAACGTTTCAACAATTGCTTTCTCTGGATATAACAAAGATAATTATATTGTAAAAACATCCGTACCACGTTTTGGTTCAGGAGAAGCCAAGGGTGTAATCAATGAATCTGTAAGAGGTTCCGATCTCTACATTCTCGTGGATGTATGTAACCACAGCTTAACTTATTCCCTTTGTGGAAAAACAAATCATATGTCTCCTGATGATCATTATCAAGACCTTAAGCGTATTATTGCCGCTGTTGGGGGCAAAGCAAGAAGAATTACCGTTATCATGCCTTTTTTATATGAAAGCAGACAGCATAAACGTAATGGTCGAGAATCTCTTGATTGTGCTTTAGCATTACGAGAACTTATTGGTATGGGTGTAGATAATATTATAACTTTTGATGCTCATGATCCTAGAGTTCAAAATGCAATTCCACTTAGTGGATTTGAAACAGTACAACCTGTATATCAATTTATCAAAGCATTATTTAAAAATGTGGATGATTTACAACTTGATAGCGACCACATGATGATTATCAGCCCTGATGAAGGTGCAATGGGAAGAGCCGTATATTATTCTAATGTACTTGGTTTGGATATGGGTATGTTCTACAAACGTCGTGATTATTCAAGAATCATTGATGGCCGTAACCCAATTGTTGCTCATGAATTTTTAGGTGCTTCCGTAGAAGGAAAGGATGTATTTATTATTGATGATATGATTTCTTCTGGCGAAAGTATGCTTGATGTTGCTAGAGAATTAAAAGCAAGAAAAGCAAAAAGAATCTTCCTTGCTTCTACATTTGGTTTATTTACAAATGGTTTTGAGAAATTTGATAAAGCTTATGAAAAAGGACTTTTTACCAAATTACTTACAACAAATCTTGTATATCAAAGTCCAGAATTACTAGAAAAGGAATATTATGTTGATGTTGATATGAGTAAATATATTGCTTTATTAGTAGATACTTTAAATCATGATGAATCAATTAGTGATTTATTAAATCCTCTTGATAGAATCAATGAACGTGTAGAATTATACAAAAAAAATCATAATCAGGCATAAGGCAATAATAAAAACCCTTTCATCGAAAGGGTTTTTATTATTTTACTTTTATTTTATTGAGCATCTTGATCTCCCATGTTTGACACATCTACGTCCGCATCTCCCATCCCTGAGATATCCGTATCAGAATCTCCATCTCCAATATTTAATTCATTCTCCCCATAAAATATTGTCGTCTCCTCTGGTGACGTTGTTTCTATAATACTAGTTGTTCCATCCTCACTATCAGTTTCTTCATAATCCGGAAATTCAACAAGTTTCAAGTCCGAATGAATATCTTCCATAAATTCTTTCCATATTTCCAAAGGATATGTACCACCCGTTAGATTCTCTACCGTTATAGGCATATCATTCCCAACCCACACTACCGTTGTATAATAATCTGAATATCCTGCCAACCATGCATCTTTATAGTCATTTGTAGTTCCTGATTTAGCTGCGACAATTGCATTTTCTAATTGTGCATTTACCAACAACCCCTCTTCAACTCCCCATTCCATCATTTTAGTTACCATACGTGCAACAGATGTTTCATACACTTCAATTGTATAATCTCCATTATTCGCAATTACTTCACCTTTGGAATTCATAATTTCATCTATACAAGTAGGATTTCGATAAACGCCATCATTTGCAAGCGTAGAATAAGCCGATGCTAATTCTACTGGTGATACTCCATATGTAAATCCTCCAATGCTTACTGATTGATTATTATCATCTATATCAATTTTTTTGAAATTCATATCATGTAAATATTCCATAGCATATAATGGTGTTATTTCTTCAATAATTTTCCATGCACAGACATTTGATGACCACCCCAATGCTTCTGTCAAAGAAATCTCTCCTCTATACTCATTTCTAAAATTATCCGGACCTCCATCAATGGGTTCATCTAAAATTGTATCTGATGGAACATATCCCGTCGTAAGATATGGTGCATAGACTAATACTGGCTTAATAGAGCTTCCCGGCTGTCTATAGCTCTGATATGCTCTATTAAAGGTATATCCATCATATTCTTGATCTCTTCCTCCTACAATTGCAGTAACAAACCCTGTGCTGTTATCAATACACACTGCAGCTCCTTGCAATTGATATATTCCAATATCATCCACTTCTGTAAATCCCTGTAATTTTTCATCAAGGATATCTTGTAATAGATTCTGCTTTGACATATCTATTGATGTATAAATGCGATACCCACCTGTAAATAAAGATGTTTGGAACTGCTTATAATAATACTCATAAGATTCATTATATGTTGTTTCATCCTCCGTTGTGTCAAAGGAATCTTGAAATTCAAATCCATTTGCTTCCATCAATGTTTCTGTTGCGCAATGAAATACATAGGTTTCCACATAATTATAATCATTATCTTCTTTTATATCTAATGTAATTATTTCTTGAACTGCTTCATAATATTCTAAGCTATCTATATTACCATTTGCATACAATTGCTTTAATATAAAATCTCTTCTCTCAATAACATCCTCTATATTCGTCATTGGATCATATTTTGTTGGGTTCTTAGGAATTGATGCAACAAATGCGATTTCTGAAACGCTTAATTCTTTTACTGTTTTTCCAAAATATCCTTCTGCTGCGGCTTCAATCCCATAATATCCATTCCCAAAATAAATATTATTTAAATAAAATTCTAAAATTTGGTCCTTAGAAAACTTATCTTCTAATTCAAATGCAACAAACATCTCCGTTAATTTTCTTGACCATGTTACATCCTGTGTTAAAAACATATTTTTTGCCAATTGTTGCGTTATGGTACTTGCTCCCTGAACAATAGAATCACTTGTTGCATTAACTATAGATGCTCGCACAATCGATACTAAATCAATCCCATTATGAGAATAATAATCTTGATCTTCTATTAGCACAAAAGTTTCTTTCAACAATTGAGGAATTGCTGATGATTCCAAGTAATAAAGTTCTTTTATACCACTAAATGTCGTTATTTCTTCTCCATTAATATCATATATAATGCTCGTTTCAGTCTCTCTAAATGTATTTGCAGTAATATTTTCAGTTAGTGCTTTCGCATCTGCTCTAAATTTAAGTATACTTCCGACATATACCATTGCAAGAATCGCTGCTATTCCAACCACAAAAATCACACTTGAAACAAGTATCTTCATTAGTGTTTTATTCTTTTTTTTAGGCTTGATTTCTTCTAGTTCATCCATATTAATCTCCAATTGCAAACATAATATTTTCTTGTGCGTCAAGAAGGCTTCTCAGTTCTTTTGTTGTGTAACTTTTGGTTATTCCAGAAATACAATCTAATGTATAAAATCCAACTGATGAATATCCATATATAACCTCGTATTCATTTAAATCCGTCTTTGCCATTATAGCGTGATTATTATCGAGAATATATTCTATTAGTTCTACATCTGCCCCTGAAAGATTAAGTACCTGTTTATTTGTTTGATTTAATATTTCTAAGGTTGAATAACCTTCATCATATAATGTTTGTGATGAAATATTACTTCCAGACAATTCTAACAAAATATCCGTAGCCACAATCTGCGCATTATTATCTAAATTGATTTCCAACTCTGAAATATCAATGCTATGTTCTGAAGATTTATATCTTGTCCAAATAACATTCATATCTCCATCCACTACAATTCCACCACTGTCACTTGCTCCTTGTATAACCGTAGCTAAATCAGTTCCGAAAGTATACAATTCACCAAAACCATAGGCGTAAAAATAATCTGATATATCAGCTTGATTAACTGATATATATACGGATGACTCCGATGTATATAAATAACTTGCTTTTGAAACATTTGAAACTGTTGTATATATTGGGTCATACAACTGAATATATTTTTCTTTTTGTCTTTGTTCATCCGTTTTTTCAATTATGGATGCAAGTTCTATATCTTCTTGATAATTACTTAAGATTTCATCTGATTCCGTTGCAATAATATTTAAATTTTCATCTAATTGAATCTGATTTAATAAAATTTTGGAACCTTCAATGGACACAGAGGATACATAAATATCATTTTGTTGATATTCCCTTATGACTTCTTGGTCTTCATCCATTAATATAATTTTATACATTGGGTATACTACATAACCATCTTCCCCCACATAGATCATATCATTATCTACCATTCCATACACAATAATACCATCAATAAATCCAAGCGCTTTATATGTTCTTCCATCTGTAGGTTCATATGATGATTTTACTCCTGTTTCCAAGTACAAAATATTCATAATAACACTATTATTATCCGACTGTTTTTCATACAACAATACATCAATATCATCTGATATCTTACAACTTTCTTGTAATACATCTCCTGATACAATCATATATTCTTTTGTGTTACAGTCCAAGTAATATATCGAACTATTCCTATAAAAATATAATATGTTATCCTCATTCATATAAAAAAGTGTATTAATATCTTGTTCTATTAATTCATAATTATCTGAACGAGGAAGATATATTAATTCACTAGATACATTGTCATCCACCGAATAACTAAACACTGAAATCCCCAAGTCCCCTTCATGAAGTCCTCTATTCATATATCCATATACACAATATTTTATATTTCCGTCATTATCTACTTCTAATATTTTAATTCCATGTGCATCATTATTCTCTCTTATTCCATCAGAATCTTCTTCTGAAAAACTAAATACTTGTATGAATTTTTCCTTTTTTTGATTATATTCCCACAATGTGTTTTCTCGCACAAAACTAATAATATTTCCCGACTCACTCACCTTTAATTGTATGTCCAGATCACTGGTAATTCCAAGATAGATATCTCCATCTGAATCAACTCCATTTATTGGATCAAATATTTGATCCATCCATCGATCAAAATTATATACATATGTTAGTGTATCGTCCACTTGATTAATACGATAATATTCTTTTACATTATAATATAATAATTCTTCTTCTGTCTCCACCTCATAATTTAATGTAATTGATGCGATATTTCCATCAATTTCATTAATCGTTGGATATATATCAGATGTTATTATTGGTTCCAAATCTCCAAATCCAACTTGTGATAATTTACTATTAATATTTACTCGTCCTAAGTTTGTATTATCTTCTGTTGAATTCGTATATATTTTTGACGAAATATCAGACAATGTATCATCTTCTAATGTAGCTTCTGAGAAATCCATAACATATTGTAATTTCATATCTAAATTTGCATTTTCCATAACAATAATTCTAGTATAATATATCACATCTCCATATTTCTCCGAAGATACTATTATTTTCAACATATATTCCGTATTATCTTCTAGCAGATTTTTCAATTGTATAGGTTCATATATAATACCATTAGAGCTACTATAATCCGATAGTGTTGATCTTTCTATTAAATCATCTCCATCTAGAGATCTTACTTCATATGAAATACCCGACACCGCAGAGCTATATTGTTTAATATAAATTTCTATATTTCTACTTGAATCAATAGGTGTAATAGAATCTCTTGTTAAAATCTGATCAACCTCTCCTGTGTAACCATAAAGATAATTATATTTTATTCCACCATCTGTCTCCATATATACAACAGGTAATCCCGCCGAAGACATTGAGCTTGTCGATTCCTGACTAATGGGATTATCCATAGCAAAAATATAGGTAAGTCCTGCCGTTACTATAAATGCAATTGTGTATATTAATATTCTAACTTTTATAATTTTCAAAGGGATATCCTCACAACATATTTTTCTTTTATTCTACATCTCTTTGATTTTACAATCAAGATGAATCTGAATGATACAAAAACACCATCGGTGGTTACGATTTATATAAAATCATATTCCGATGGCGATTTTTTTATATTAATTTTTACTAGAAATTCGTGTTAAAGACCTTCTAAGTGCTAGTTGAACTCTATCAATATCTACATTCTCTTCACGCACAGACATTCTTCGTTCAGCTCTAATTTTCGATTCCTGTGCTCTATTCAGATCAATTTCATCCGGCCATTCTGCTATTTCTGCTAGAATCATTACCTTGTCTTTTGTTATCTGCGCAAACCCAGCATGAAGTGCTGCTTTTCGATCAACAACTTCTTCATGTATAACAAGGAGACCTGAATCTATAATTACAGTTGTCGGTGTATGGTCAGCATAAATTCCCATATATCCTTCTGTAGTATTAAATTCAACAAAGTGAATTTTCCCTTTGTAAAATTCTCTGTTTGGAGATATTATCTCCAATTCAAATAATTTGTCTGCCATAAGCATCCTCCTACTTGCATTTTGCAAGAACATCCTCTATGCTTCCGCAGTTAAGGAAATAGCTTTCTGGAATATCATCATATTTACCTTCTAGTATTTCTTTAAAACCAAGTATTGTTTCGGAAATTGGAACATAGCGTCCTTCTAATCCTGTAAATTGAGTTGCAACAAAAAATGGCTGCGATAAGAATCTTTGTACTTTTCTAGCCCTTGCTACTACAATTTTATCTTCTTCTGATAATTCATCCATACCAAGAATTGCGATAATATCCTGTAATTCTTTGTATTTTTGAAGAATCTCCTGAACCCCTCTGGCAACATCATAATGTTCATCTCCCACAATTCTAGGATCTAGAATTCTTGAAGAAGATGTAAGAGGATCCACCGCTGGATAAATACCAAGCTCTACAATTGATCTATCCAATACCGTTGTTGCATCCAAATGTGCAAATGTTGTTGCAGGTGCTGGATCTGTTAAATCATCTGCTGGCACATAAACTGCTTGCACAGAGGTAATAGATCCATTTTTTGTAGATGTAATACGTTCTTGTAACGCTCCCATTTCAGTCTGTAATGTTGGCTGATATCCAACTGCTGATGGCATACGTCCAAGAAGTGCTGATACTTCAGAACCAGCTTGTGTAAATCTGAAAATATTATCTATAAAAAGTAGAACATCTTTTCCACCCTTATCACGAAAATATTCCGCCATTGTAAGTCCTGTTAAACCAACTCTCATTCTAGCTCCAGGTGGTTCATTCATCTGTCCAAATACCATTGCGGTTTTATTGATTACCCCTGATTCTTGCATTTCGTGATATAAATCATTTCCTTCACGGGTTCTCTCCCCAACTCCAGTAAACACAGAATATCCACCATGTTCTGTTGCTATATTTCGAATTAGTTCCTGAATAAGAACTGTTTTTCCTACACCAGCTCCTCCAAAAAGTCCTATTTTTCCACCTTTTTGATATGGGCATAATAAATCAACTACTTTTATACCTGTCTCTAATATCTCTGATGAAGTCATTTGCTCTTCAAATGATGGTGCTTTTCTATGAATTGGCATATATTCATCCACTTCAGGTGCCGGTTTATTATCAATCGCCTCTCCTAGAACATTGAATATACGACCGAGTGTTTTCTCTCCAACTGGCACGGATATTGGCTTACCAGATGCTAATGCATCCATTCCTCTTATAAGTCCATCGGTTGGTCCCATCGCAATACATCTAACAACATCATCTCCTAGATGTTGTGCAACTTCTACTGTTAAAACTTCACCATTCTTACGAGTTATCTCAATAGAAGAGTTAATTTCTGGTATTTCCCCTTCCGCATACTTAATATCAAGTACAGCACCAATAATCTGAGTGATTTTACCAATATTTTTTTCAGCCATTCTCTCACTCCTTTATCTTTTCAACTTTTGATCAATATTTCATACTCTCACGAATCCCTATCCTATTGCATTCGCTCCAGCAATAATTTCTGTTAATTCCTGTGTAATAGATCCCTGTCTTGCTCTATTAAATTTCAAGGATAATTCACTAATCATATCTTCCGCATTGCTTGTCGCATTGTCCATGGCTGTCATTCGCGCACCATTTTCACTTGCAACAGATTCCATTAACGCTCCATAAATCAGACTATTTACATATTTGGGAATAATCGTATCCAACGCGTCTTCTGCTTCTGGCTCATAGCTCATAACTGCCCCATCAAAATCTTCTTCAATCTCAATGTCTTCAACTGTTACAGGAAGCAATTTCACCATTTTAGGTTCATGTACAACTGTATTTATAAAGCTAGTATATGCAAGATAGATTTCTCCAATATTTCCTGCTTCAAAATCATCTAATAATCTTTTCCCAATTGCAATTGCATCAGAATAAAGAGGTTCATTAATGACTTCCGAATAATTCTCAACAATTTGATATCCTCTTCGAGATAGAAAATCTCTTCCCTTAGAACCTATTGCATATACAGAAACATCCTCTTTAGGAATATCTGCGTTGATTACTTCTTTCATTAAATTGGCATTATATCCTCCTGCTAATCCCCTGTTGGCAGATATAACAACAACTCCTTTTTTATGAGTCGCACCAGCTTGCAAATATTTATGCTGAATATTTCCGCTTTTTGCAAGCATAGTAAAAACTGTTTTATACATAGCATCAAAGTATGGTTTGGCTTTTTCAGCCTTTCCTCTTGCCTTCTGGAGTTTAACCGTGGCAACAAGCTTCATGGCTTTGGTAATTTGCCCGGTACTCTGAATGCTCTCTTTGCGCCGTTTTATGTCCTTCATTGAAGCCATAAATTCTCACCTCACATTTATTTGAACTGTGCCTTAAACTCAGAAATTGCTTTAATCAACATTTTTTCATTATCTTCCAGTAATTCTTTTGAATTTTTAATTCCTTCTGGAATCTCTGGATATCTAGTACTAATAAATGAAAAGAACTCTTTTTCAAAATCAGAAATTCTATCAATCGCAATATCTAAAAGATGTTTTCTTGTCGCAACATATAATATAAGAACCTGATATTCAACTTGCATTGGTTGATATTGTCCTTGCTTTAAAACAACTCTTAATCTTTCTCCCTGAGATAATTTTTCCTTGGTATCAGCATCTAATTCTGATCCAAACTGTGCGAATGCTGCCAACTCTCTATACTGAGCCAATTCCACACGGATTGGCGCTGCAATTTTTTTAATTGCTTTAATTTGAGCCGAACCACCTACACGTGATACAGACAAGCCTGCATTAATCGCTGGTCTAAATCCAGAATTAAACATTTCTGTTTCTAGATAAATCTGTCCATCTGTTATTGAAATTACATTTGTTGGTATATATGCCGAAACATCTCCAGCTTGTGTTTCAATAATTGGTAACGCCGTTAAAGAACCACCACCTAATTCATCAGATAACCTAGCTGCTCTCTCAAGCAATCTTGAATGAAGATAAAATACGTCTCCAGGATATGCTTCTCGTCCTGGTGGTCGTTTTAAAAGTAAAGAAAGTGTACGGTAAGCCGCTGCATGCTTACTTAAGTCATCGTATATTACCAGTACATCCTCTCCCTTTTCCATCCATTCTTCTCCAATGGTACATCCTGAGTATGGAGCAATATATTGTAATGGAGCTAATTCACTCGCTGTTGCTGCCACTATTGTTGTATAATCCATTGCACCATATTCTGCAAGTGTCTGAACAATATTTGCTACTGTTGATGATTTCTGCCCAATTGCCACATATATACAATGAACACCTTGTCCCTTTTGATTAATAATTGTGTCAATTGCAATTGCAGTTTTACCTGTTTGTCGATCTCCAATAATCAGTTCTCTTTGTCCTCTTCCAATTGGAACCATGGCATCAATTGCTTTGATTCCTGTCTGTAAAGGTGTATCTACTGATTTTCTGGCAATAACTCCAGAAGCAACTCTTTCAATTTCACGATATTTATCAGTAACGATTGGACCTTTTCCATCAATCGGACTACCCAATGCATTAACAACACGTCCCGTCATTGCGTCCCCTACAGGAACTTCTACAACACGACCTGTTGTTTTAACTGTATCACCCTCACTTACACTTCTTGCATCTCCGAGTAATACCGCTCCTACATTATCCTCTTCAAGATTTAAAACCATGCCATAGACTTCTCCTGGGAATTCCAAAAGTTCTCCTTGCATTGCTTTATCCAATCCATAAATACGTGCAATACCGTCTGCTACCTGAATGACCGTTCCGACATCAGAAACATCTAGTTCTGTCTTATATCTCATAATCTGCTCTTTAATTACAGAGCTGATTTCTTCCGGTCTTAACTTCATAGGGCTTTTGCACCTTCTTTCTTTTTATACTAAATCTATCTTATATAGATTTTTGGATAATTCCTTTATTTTTGATTTAATACTATTATCAATAACCTTATCTCCAACTTGAATAATAATTCCACCAATAAGACTTTTGTCTAATTGATAATGCATCTCAAATTCATGATATTTTGTTGTTGATAAAAGTTTATCTATTAATTTATCTTTTGTTGTTTGAGAAAGCTCTAAAGGTGTTGTAATATAAGCCACACCAATTCCTTTATACTCTTTTACTCGACGTATAAAATATTGAAAAATCGCTTTGATATCTTTCCATCTTGATTTTTTTGTTATTGTAACTAAAAAACCTGTAAGTTCAAGAGAAATCATATCTTTAAATATATTTTCAATAACTAGAATCTTTTCTTGCTTCTCTATATTAGGATGATTTAAAAAATCAACTAATTCCGTATTATTCTGAAATACATCAAGCACTGTTATTGCTTCATTATAGAAACTATCTACTTGCTTTTGTTCCAGTGCTAAATCAAACAATGCATCTCCATATGTAGCTGCTACTAACTTTGCCATATACTATCACCCATTTCATTCAATGTCTGATCAATAAGCGCTTCTTGCTCTTTTGTATCAATCGCTACTGAAACCATCTTGCTTGCCATAGCTGAAGCCACTGTAATCATTTCTTTTTTAACGTCATCAACGGCCTTTTTCTTTTCAAGTTCCACCTCTATGTTGGCTCTTTGAATAATTTTTGCCGCTTCCATCTTGGCTTCTTCAATGATCACATTTTCTCTTTGTATGGCTTTTTTTCTAGCTTCACTTAAAATTAAATCTGTTTCTGCATCTGCATTTTTGAGTATATCATCATATTGTAACTTTAATTTAGCCGCATCTTCTTTATCTCTAACTGCCGTATCAACATTCGACTCAATTAGATTCTGCCTTTTTTTAATCAAATCTCTTACAGGATCAAAAAGTTTATATGATCCTATTAAAAACAATATAAATACATTGATAATAACCAGCACTGCATCAAAAAGCAGCTGTGCATCTAAATTAAATATTCTTAACATCTCGTCCAAGATTTTGCCTCCTTCCCTTATTGTTTCTTATCTGTTTGCTTACAGTTTTCCAATAAGAGGATTTGCGAAAAGTAAAATAATCGCAACAGCAAAACCATAAAGACCTGTTGTCTCTGCAACTGCTTGTCCTAAAAGCATTGTTGAAGTAATATCTGATTTTGCACCTGGATTACGTCCAACTGCCTCTGCTGCATGTCCTGCTGCAATTCCTTGTCCAATACCAGGACCAAGTCCAGCGATCATTGCTAATCCTGCTCCTACTGCGGAAAGCGCTAATACCAATCCTTCATTTGTTATTTCTCCCATAATTAAATTCCTCCTAATTTTTAATCTTCTGCAATTTTGTCGTTAATAAATACCATAGTCAGCATACAAAATACATATGTCTGAATAGCTCCTGAAAACAAGTCACAATATACATGAACAAATGATGGAATACCTAGGTTCAAATACCATGGTAATAAGCCATAAATTAATCCCATCAAAATCGTACCTGACATAATATTACCAAATAAACGTAATGATAATGAAAGCGGAACTGCCAGCTCTCCAATTAAATTAATAGGGAATAGTACTGGCGATGGTTTCATTAAATTTGTGATATGTCTGAATTTTTTTGCTTTAAATCCATTATATTGAATTAAAACAAAGGTAGATATACCCAATGGCATTGTTACACCATAATCCGCGGTTGGCGGACGTAAGCCAAATAGTCCTGATAGGTTACAAAAAATTATAAATGTAAAGATTGCCAAGATCCAGTTCCTGAATCTTTTGGCATTAATTCCCATTACTGTACCTACCATGTTGTCTATTGTCTGTACATACATTTCAAGCAGTACTTGAAATATTCCCGGTCGTTTTGCCGGATCTGCTTTTACAACTACCGAATGCCCTACTAGCATAATCGTAATTAATACAATTGACACTATCAATAATGCCACATGTGTGGTTGTTATATACAATTCTTGTCCAAATAAATAAAATTGGAACAATCCTTTGATATAAAAATCAACCTCTCCTAAAATCATGCCGGAAAGTTGTCCTATCACATTCTAACCTTCCTTTTCTTAAATTTTACTACAAATTGGATAAAATATGGCTGAATATATGCTGAAATCTTAAGACCAAAAATTCCCACCAAAAGGGTAATCACATTAACATATGGACATAATGCGGCAAATATCATCACACTACCAACAATTATAAGTCTGCCTATAGAATTTGCAGATAAAAACAAAGCTTGTCTCTGTTCCATATACATAGATTTGGAAATGGTATACCTCATATGAAAGGACATTCCTATTCCTAATCCCGCTCCCAATAACAAACCTAATTCACTTGAAAGTTTATCTTGTACAAAAACAAGTACTGGTATAGAAACTACAACAAAATAAATCAGAATTCCAATTACTAAATATTTCATTGTCTGATCTTTTTCATTCATTCTCTTTGTCCTTCCCCTGCTCCAAGTCTTTTTCTCGTATCTCTGTTAATGGTTCCTTTGGTTGTTCTTTCTCATCCTTTGCAACAGCCATTGCCATTTTGTAGACATTCCTTCCTCCAGCCAATATTCCTAGTATCATAAACGGAATAACAAAAGCTGTGTGAAATTGATTGTCAATCCAAATACCCAATGCCACCATACATCCAATAGGAACCATCATAGAAATCCCTAATTGTGTAATAAGTGCCAATGATTTATAAACGCCTTTCTTATACTTCATTTTTATTTCCTCTCTAAATAATGCATAAGCGCTAAACCAATTATAATTGATTTAACGCTTATTGTCTATATTTAACGTATAAAGTAAACTAAATATCCAGTTTTAAATTTATATCACATTAGCC
>JBFHFI010000005.1:0-28893 GCA_041583675.1 Butyrivibrio sp.
AGAGGGCCTTTTGGATGGTTTAAAATTCAGGATTCAAGTACTCCAATTGTAATGATAGCAGCAGGGGTTGGAATTACACCGATTAGAGCTTTGTTAAAACAACTATCAAAAGATCAATCTAGGCCAGTTGAAGTTGTATATGCTTCATCAGAGTTTTATCTTTTTGAGGATGAAATTCAGACAATGGTAAATCATAATAAGAGAATAAGCTTGCACAAAACAGTGGAAAATAATGAAACTAGTGAGAAAGTATCTATGTTAGCAGATAAATATAAGGATGGGGCATATTATTATATTTCTGGCTCAGTACCATTTATAAAAGCAATGAAAAAACAGATAACAGAGGCAGGGGTAAATAAAAAAAGAGTTATTAATGATCCATTTTTTGGATATTAAGAAGGAATAGAAATTGTAACAAGGGTAGTTCTACAATTGTTACAATTTTTTTGCTTGTTTTTGCAATGACCGTTGCATAAATTTGACAAAACTTCCAACTAAGGATATAATCAAATCATATTAGCAATTAAATTGTATGTGAATTTTAGTACCCATCTGTAGTATCAGATGGATTATATATTAATAATTATGCAACAATTGTTGCAATAAAGAGAATTGATAAGGACTATATTATAAGAATAGATAGGAGAATATATGAATTTACAACAAGAATTACAGGATTTTTTAAAAGGGTCACAGGAAAACAGACCTCAAGAATTGATTGATATTATGCAAGCTTCCGCTCAAAAACTTATTGATGAAAAAGTAGGAGAAAATGCATTGAAAGTAGGAGATAAGATTCCGGAGGGGACTTTTGTTAATGCAACCAATGAAGCTGTGAGTATTTATGATTTATTAAAGCAGGGAGCCTTGGTTATTAGTTTTTATAGAGGTGCATGGTGCCCTTATTGTAATCTTGAACTTCGTGCATACAAAGAAGTGCTTCCAGAAATAAATGCTGCAGGTGCTAATATGGTAGCTATTTCACCAGAGCTTCCAGATACATCTATGACATTGGTTGAAAAACATAAACTTAAATTTCAAGTACTTAGCGATGTGAACAATGTTTTTGCAAAGAAATTAGGACTTGTGTTCCAAGTGGATGATGCTTTGCTTGGCGTTTATAATAAGTTTGGAATTGATATGGACAAGGCACAGGGAAATACAAATAAAGAGATTCCGATACCTGCAACATATGTTATTGATAAAAATGGAATTGTACTTTTGGCAAATGTAAATACAGATTACACCAAAAGATTGGAGCCTCAAAAGGCAATTGATGTATTAAATGCAAATAAATAAGTTGGGGATAAAGAGATGATAAAAGCTGTATTTTTTGATATGAATGAAACAATGTTAAATCTTAATTTGTTACAAAAAAGTTTTTCTAAGTATTTTGACCATGATTATATAATGAAATATTGGTTTGTGAAACTATTGCATAGTTCTACGGTTATGGGGATTATGGGGGAATATGAAAACTTTGGAAAATTAAGTGAAGTTACCTTAGAAAGTGTGTTTAAGGAAACGGGTAAAGAATGGTCAGAAGATGCGAAAAAAGATATATTAGGTGCTTTTAAAAGTTTATCAGCGTACGAAGATGTGCCAAAAGCATTAAGCTATTTGAAAAAGAAGAATATAAAAGTAATTGCAGTATCGAATTCATCTCTGGAGATGATGAAAGAACAATTAAAGAATGGGGGAATAGAATCATATTTTGATGATTGCTATTCGGTGGATAGTGTTGAAAAATACAAACCTTTTAAAAATATTTATGAGTATGTTATAAATCAAACAAATATTAATGCAGAAGAAGCTGCAATGGTGGCTTGTCATGATTGGGATTTATTTGGAGCAAAAAAAGCTGGATTAACGACTTGTTATATACAAAGGAAGATGGATCTGTATAATCCTTATTTTGAGAAACCTGATTATCAAGGTGATGATATGTTGGAACTTATGCAGCAATTATTTTAGAGGGGATAGATTTAGAGGTGATATAAGTGGCAAGACCTATTGAGTATAATAAAAATGAAGTTCTAGAAAAAGCAATGGAAATGTTTTGGCATAAAGGTTATGAATCAACATCAATGAAAGATTTAGTGAAATGTACAGGCCTTACAACTCGAAGTATGTATAATATATTTGGATCAAAAAATGGGTTGTTTCAAGAAGCTTTGGCTTGGTATTATGAAACAACAGTGAGTCAAGGATTTGAACAATTACAACAAGAACAGGGAATGTCCGCAATAAAGAATTTTATTATGAAAGTTACGGGGATTTTTGATGCTTCTAATGGTTGTTTGTTTACGAATACCATGTCAGATAGGTATAATATAGAGACGAGGAGTATGAGCATGGTTGATGATTTTTTTGGAAAATTAGAAGCTGTATTTGTAGATAAATTAACTTATGCAAAGATAAATGAAGGGTATGGGGAAGATCCTGTAATAGGAGCACAGTTTTTAGTAATATTAATTCAAGGAATGTCTGTTTATTCTAAGAAATTCAAATCCAAAGAACAACGGAGAATTGCGTTAGAAGGAATGTTGGCACTTATAAAAATATAAAAAATAGAGGTTAGAATATGAGAATAGAAATATGGTCAGATTATGTTTGTCCTTTTTGTTATATTGGGGAACGAAAACTAGAAAAAGCAATCAAGCAACTTGGTATAAAAGATGAAGTGGAAATTGATTTTCATTCTTTTGAACTTGATCCAAATGCGACGAGTCACAAAGATTCCAGTATAGATGAATTAATTGCAGCAAAATATGGAATGAGTGTAGAAGAAGCAAAAGCGAATAATGATAATATTGTAAAAGCGGCACAAAGAGAAGGTCTTGCATTTAATTTTGAAAAAATAAAGCCAACCAATACATTTGATGCTCATAGATTATCATATTATGCAAAACAAGAAGGTAAATTGAAAGAATATACAGAAATAGTTATGAAAAGTTATTTTATTGATTCTTTGTTAATATCAGATTCAAAGGTGTTAGCTGAGTTAGCAGATTCCATAGGATTAAACAAACAAAAGGCACTGGAAATTCTTGATTCAGATACTTATAGTATAGATGTGAGAATGGATGAGCAAAGGGCTTTTGACCGTAAAATTCAAGGTGTTCCATATTTTTTCATAAATGAGAAAATATCGGTTTATGGAGCGCAATCAGTGGACACATTTATAGAGGCAATGAAAGATGCAAAATAAGAGAAGTAGTTGTTGGTAGGTATAAAAGAGGAATGGATGGGAGAAAAAATGAAATTAGGAATATTAGGAACAGGAATGATTGTAAAAGAATTTCTGACAATACGAGATGAATTACAACAAATTGAAATTACTTCAGTTTGTAATGTGATTAGAACAGAAGAGTCTATACAGGAGTTTGCTAGGCTTTATAATTTGAATCAGGGATACTGTAATCTTGATTTGTTTTTGAAAAGTGATATAGATACTGTTTATATAGCATTGCCTAATAATTTACATTATGAATTTGGGAAAAAAGTTCTTGAAGCGGGCAAGAATGTAATTATGGAAAAACCATTTACTTCAAATTATCAAGAAGCATTGGAATTGAGTGAATTGGCCAGAAAAAACAAGCTATTTTTATTTGAAGCAATAACCAATCAATATCATCCGAATTATCTTAAAATTAAAGAATTGTTGCCTGAAATAGGGAAAATAAAAATTGTAGAATGTAATTATTCTCAATACTCTTCTAGATATGATAGATTTAAAGCGGGAAAAATATTACCAGCTTTTGATCCTGCTTTTTCAGGAGGTGCATTGATGGATATTAATATATATAATATTCATTATGTGGTAGGTTTATTTCATAAACCATTGAATGTAGAGTATTATCCAAATATGACCAATGGAATAGATACGTCAGGTATTTTGATACTAGATTATGGAACTTTTAAATGTGTATGTATAGGATCAAAGGATTCAAATTCATCAACAGGAAATAATATTCAAGGAGATCAAGGATGTATTCATCAAAAAAGTCCTACTAATGTCTGTCTTGATTTTGAACTTAATATGAATAATAAACCAGGTATTTTGATAAATGAGTCATTGTATAGGCATAGAATGATTGATGAATTTTTGGCTTTTCAAGAAATGATTTATAACAATGAAATGGAAAAATGTTTGGAACATCTTGATCATACATTGCTTGTAAGCGAAATTCAAACAATGGCACGAAAGAAAAGTGGAATTATATTTACTTCAGATAGCAATTAAATTAATATATGCGATTTGAATGGATATATAAGGAATATATTTTGTTAGAATAATATTCATATATGACGCAAATGTATATTGTGAATAATATATAAAAACAGTGAATTACATTGACTTATTAGTGATTATCAAGTAAAATATAAACTATAAATAAGATAAACGGATTGTTACTGTTTACAGGCAAGACTGTGTTATACTAGGCGACAATAGGAACCTTTAAAAGTATGATGCGGTTTTTTTTGTTTCTATGTAAATCTGTTTGGGACATTCTAAATCTTACATAGAAAAGGAATGATTTTATGAAGATAACAAAAATATTCAATAATAATGTAGTTGGGTCTTTTGATTCTACAGATAGAGAAATCGTTGTAATGGGTAAGGGAATTGGTTTCCAAAAGAAAGCAAATGATTTAATAGATGAGAAACTAATTGAAAAAATTTATAAAATTCCTAAGACAAATTCAAGCCAATTTGAAAAACTAGTTGAAGAAATGCCCTATGAACATATTGCAATAGCCGATGAGATTGTTTCTTATGCAACGGATGTATTAGGGAAAAAACTGAATAAAAATATATATATTACATTAACGGATCATCTTAGTTTTGCAATAGAGAGAAAACGAGAAAATTTAGAGTTTGAAAATGCACTTCTTTGGGAAATTAAGAGATTTTATAATGAGGAATTTAGAATTGGTTTAAAAGCACTTGAGTTGGTAGAACAAAGACTAGGTGTTGTGTTATCAGAAGATGAAGCTGGTTTTATTGCATTACATATTGTTAATGCGGAAATGAATGGGGATATGAGCTATTCAGCGAAAGCGCCGGAAATAATACAAGATATATTAAATATTGTAAAATATACCTTTGGAATTGAGATAGATGAGACTTCTATTTCTTATGAAAGATTTATTACACATTTGAAATTTTTAATACAAAGAGCTGTGAAAAACAAATACTATTCCAATGAAGACAAAGAATTTGTAGCAACATTTTTAGAGAAATTTTCTGAATCATCTGGATGTGCAAGGAAAATTAAGACATATATGTATAAAAAAATGAATTATAGTATATCGGATGAAGAGTTAATGTATTTAACTATTCATATAGAAAGAATAATACGAAGAGACAAAGAAACAGAATAAGATAGGAATGTTACGTTTGTTCGGCATAACCTGGAGAACTCCTTTTTAAAAGGGAATATCAGGTTGTGCTTTTTTTTATATAAAGAAAATAGGTGGGATATAATGAATAGAAAATATCGTGAATTGTCTGAGAATATCATCTTAAATGTTGGCGGAAAAGAAAATATAGATGAAATAACGCATTGCTTAACGAGATTACGGTTTTTATTAAAAGATGAATCCAAAGCAAATATGGAAATTTTAAAAAATACGGAAGGTATTGCAACAATAATTAAGGCCAGGGGACAGTTTCAAGTTGTAATAGGAATTCATGTAACAGATATATTTGAAGAGATTTGTAAGATTTTAGATGTTCAAATTAAAATAAAAGATTCCAAGGATGCAACAGTAAGGGCTAATTTGATAACAAAAGATAAAAAGATGAATCTAGCATGTGACTTGGTAGAGGATCAAGTGATTTTCTCACCAATGAAGGGGAATATCAAAGAACTTTCGGAAGTAAAAGATCAAGTATTTGCTACAGGAATATTAGGACTTGGTACAGCAATTGAACCAATAGAAGGGAAAGTATATGCTCCCTGTGATGGGATAGTAAAAACTTTGTTTTCCACAGGACACGCTATAGGAATTTTATCAGAATATGGAGCTGAAATATTAATTCATGTCGGAATGGATACAGTACAGTTAAAGGGTAGAGGATTTTCAAAAAAAGTAGTAGTTGGGGATAAGATAAAAAGAGGACAATTATTATTAGAATTTGATTTGGAAGAAGTGAAAAAAGCTGGGTTTTCTGTGATTTCACCAATGATTATTACAAATACGGATGACTACTTGGATGTTGCAGTGACAGATAAGAAGAAAGTGACAGTAGGGGATGAAATTATTATGGTTTTACTTGATAGAAGAACAAAAAAGGAGGTGTTATGAAGACTTTTAAACAAGACTTCTTGTGGGGTGGAGCTACGGCAGCCAATCAATTAGAGGGTGCGTGGAATATAGATGGAAAAGGAATTACAATACATGACTTATCTACAAATGGAACGAAAAATAATCCTAGAAGAATAACAAGAATTTTGGACCAAAAGAGTATCTATTCAAGCCATGAAGCAATTGGTTTTGTTCAGATATTCAGGTTAGAGGAAAGTATCCAGGTTATGCTACCAGTTTTTTTGAAAAACAGAATATTCAATTAAAGATTACAGAGGAAGATCAGAAAATTTTACAAGAAGGAATTGTGGATTATTACACTTTTAGTTATTTTATGAGTGATTGTATTTCTACAGATTCTCAAATAACTAGGAACAAAGAGAATGGTTATGAAATATTGAAAAATCCATATATCAAGAACAATAAATGGGATTTTCAAGTGGACCCACAAGGACTTCGTTATGCACTGAATGAAATTTATGATAGATATGGAATCCCGATAATAGTTGTTGAAAATGGACTTGGGGCATTTGATACCATAGGAGAAGATGATATAATAGAAGACGATTATAGAATTGATTATTTGAGAAAACATATAATGCAAATGGAAGAAGCTGTAAACGATGGAGTGAAATTATGGGGATATACTCCATAGGGGTGTATTGATTTAGTAAGTGCATCAACAGGAGAGATGGCAAAAAGATATGGATTTATCTATGTTGAAAAATATGATGATGGAACAGGTTCTTTACAAAGAAGAAAGAAAAAATCTTTTGATTGGTATAAAAATGCAATTAAAACAAATGGAAAAAGAGGTATAATATGAAGAGTGTTACGTATATCATTAAAGATGAGGCCGGTTTACATGCTAGGCCAGTTGGATTATTAGCAAAACAAGCAAAATTATATAAATCTAAACTAATGATTATTGCAAAGGGAAAAGAAGTTGAACTTACTAAGCTTATGGCAGTAATGAGTTTAGGAATAAAAAAAGATGAAACATTAACAATTACTGCGGAAGGTCCAGATGAAGAAATAGCAATTTCGGAATTGGAAAGCTTTTTAAATAAAAATGTGTAAAGGATGGTATTATGGAAAAATATTCAGGAAAAAAGATTAATAAAGGAATTGCAATTGGGAAAATTCTCTTTTATGAAAAAAAGGAAAATGTAGTAAATCGTCATCATGTAGAAGATGTTGATGCTGAAATTGAAAGATATGAATATGCAAAGACAAAGGCGATTGGTCAATTAACATTATTGTATAAAAAAGCAATTCAAGATGTTGGTGAAATGAATGCTCAGATTTTTGAAGTTCATGCCATGATGTTGGAAGATGAAGATTATACAGATTCTGTTTATAATATTATAAAACAGCAAGGAATGAATGCTGAATATGCGGTTGCAACTACGGGAGACAATTTTTCTAAAATGTTTGCTGATATGGAAGACGAATATTTCAGTGCAAGATCAGCAGATATTAAGGATATTTCAGAAAGAGTATTGTCTATTTTATGTGGAAATGAAACAAAAACAGGAGTTTGGGATGAACCTGTTATTGTAGTGGCAGAAGACTTGGCACCAAGTGAAACAATACAAATGGATAAGGAAAAAGTATTGGCGTTGGTTACACGTTTAGGATCATCGAATTCTCATACTGCAATATTAGCTAGAACCATGGGAATTCCAGCAATTGTTGGTGTAGATATTACGAATAAGTGGAATGGTGAAGAGGCCATTGTTGATGGAGATAGTGGATCTTTAATATTAAATTTTGATGAAGCTACAAAAAAGGAATATCAGAATAAATTAGAAGAAATAAAAATACAAAAAAATCTATTGAGAGCATTGCATGGAAAAGAAGATGTTACATTAAGTGGACAACAGATAAAATTATATGCTAATATTGGAAGTCCTTCTGATATTGCACTGGTACTTCAAAATGATGCAGCAGGTATTGGATTATTTAGAAGCGAATTCCTATATTTAGAATCAGACCATTTCCCGACAGAAGAAGAACAATTTCTTGTATATAAAAGAGTTGCGGAAAATATGGCGGGTAAAAAGGTTATTATTAGAACTTTGGATATCGGAGCTGATAAACAAGTGGATTATTTCAACTTAGATAAAGAAGAGAATCCGGCAATGGGTTATCGTGCAATTCGTATTTGTTTAACACAACCAGAAATTTTTAAAACACAATTAAGAGCGCTATATCGTGCAAGTAATTATGGGAAAATTTCAATTATGTATCCAATGATTATATCAGTAGAAGAAGTGGATAAGATATTAGAAATTTCTAGAGAGGTTAAGGAAGAATTAACAGCTAGTGGAATTTTATATGGAGAAGTAGAAGAAGGAATTATGATAGAAACGCCGGCTGCAGTTATTATGAGTGATGAACTAGCAAAAAAAGTTGATTTCTTTAGTATTGGAACCAATGATTTAACCCAGTATACATTGGCGATTGATCGACAAAATGCAAAATTGGATCCATTTTATAATGCGCATCATGAAGCAATATTCAGAATGATAAAAATGGTTGTGGATAATGCTCATAAACAAGGCATTTGGGCAGGAATTTGTGGCGAACTTGGAGCTGATCTTGAACTAACAGAAAAATTCTTGGAAATGGGAGTGGATGAACTTTCCGTTGTACCTACAAGTATTTTACCAATTAGAAAGATAATAAGAGAGAGTAAATGAAAAAAATAATATTTTTAGATATTGATGGAACTTTAGTGGATTTTGAACAAAATATACCGGAATCTGCAAAAAAAGCAATGGATTTAGCAAAGGAAAAGGGACATTATCTGGTTCTCTGTACAGGAAGAATATATACGGGAATATATCCATGGTTATTGGATTATGGATTTCATGGGGTCGTTGCATCTACGGGAGCGCATATTTTATGGAATGATAAAGAAATTTTTCATAGTTATATAGAAAAAAAAGACCTTATTCATCTGGTAAAAGTAATGAAGAAATATAATGCTTCTTATGTATTTCAAGGAAGCAATGGACGTTTTATGGATAAAAAAAATCAGATTAGAATGGAAAAGTTTTTTCGGAAAGTGAATGGAAAATCAGATATTAATAATTTTAAATTAACAATTAGTGATGTTCCCTTTGATAGAGATGATATTGAAAGTGGTGTGTACAATCAAGCAGATGTTTCTGTAGAACAAATACAAGCAGAAGTGGGCGATAATTTACAAATTACAGGAGCTAGTTTTGGAGAAGATCAGATTCATAATGGAGAATTCACTAAAAAAGGAGTTACAAAAGCAACGGGTATTCAGATGATTTTAGATCATGTAGGAATGAAAAGAGAAGATGTGATTGCTTTTGGTGATGGACCAAATGATTTTGAAATGATTCAATATGCAGAAATTGGGGTAGCCATGGGAAATGCCGTGAAAGAACTTAAAGAAATTGCGGATATGGTTACCGACGATATTTTGGAAGATGGTATTTATAATGGATTTGAAAAACTAAACTTAATTTAAAAATAAAAGCAAAAATATTTAAAAGAACCTCCGGATAAAGAATCTGGAGGTTTTTTTTGGGGTAAAAGATAGGGTTTTATAAAAAAACTTGTTAAATAAGAAAAGCAATGATATAATTAATTAAATGTATTAATTAATTATTATTTAAAATAAAACATTGGAAAGGGGTTTTAGTGATTGAGCTTAAAGAACTAAATTTACAATTAGAAATTGGTTTTGGGGAAAATCATTTTTCTATGAAAAGAGGAAGCTTTAACTATAAGCAAAAAATAAGTAAACGCCGTAAACTTGTTTTAAAAGATAAGGGAGTCCTCGGAAATGGATATCGTTTGACATATCAAGATACAGTTACCAATAGGGAATATATGTTGGATATTCAAGATAATAAAGGAGTAATAAGCGTTTTGTATCGAGGGAATTTGGAAGAAAAAATAAATCGATATTGGATTACATTCTCAACAAATCCCAAGGAAAGAATATATGGATGTGGGGAGACGTATTCCAAATTCAATTTAAAGGGTGAAAAGGTTAGAATATGGGTGGCCGAACATCAAAATGCTAGTAGAATTACGAATAAGATCATTAAATCAAAGCTCTTTGGAAAGCGTCCTAATAAAAAATTGAATTTTGAAAAATATGAATCTTATTATGCGCAACCAACATTTGTATCCAGTGATAAATATTTTGTACATGTAAATACGAATGCATATTCAGAATTTGATTTTAGAAAATCAGATAAAATTACTCTGTATTTTCAAGACCGACCAAATTTTATTATCTCAAAAGCAAATAATTTTACAGAACTTTCTAAAAGAATATCCGGACTTTTAGGAAAACAGAAGCAACTACCTGAGTGGATTTATGATGGGGCTATTTTAGCCATTCAAGAAGGATGTAAAGCTGTAGATGATAAGATTGAAATTGCATTAAAATCAGGAGCCAAAATAGCAGGAGTATGGTGTCAAGATTGGTCGGGGTGTAGAAAGACCAAATTTGGATATCAAGTTATGTGGAATTGGGAATGGGATAAGGAACTCTATCCTGATTTAGACAAGAAAATCATAGAATGGAGAGCAAAAGGAATTCATTTCTTGGGGTATATTAATCCTTTTATTGCCATTGAAAAAAATATTTATCAAGAGGCAGCTCAAAAAGGTTATTGTGTAAAAGATAAAAATGGAGAAGATTATCTTGTTACAATTACCACATTTCCAGCAGCAATGATTGACTTTACCAATCCAGAAGCTTATGAGTGGTATAAAAATATTATAAAAGAAAATATGATTCAAATTGGAATGAGCGGTTGGATGGCAGATTTTGGAGAATATTTGCCATTGGATAGTGTTTTATACAGCAAAGAGAATCCAATTGTGCTACATAATCGGTGGCCAGCAATTTGGGCAAAAATGAATCAAGAAGCAATTCTTGAATCTAACAAAGAAAAAGAAATATTCTTTTTTACCAGAGCAGGTCATACCGAAACAATTAAAAATTCTTCGATGATGTGGACAGGAGATCAACATGTGGATTGGTCCATGGATGACGGATTACCATCAGTTATACCAGCGACATTATCTTTGGCTATGAGTGGATATGGAATTACACATTCAGATGCAGGTGGATATACTACAATTATGAATATGAGAAGAACAAAAGAACTTCTTATGAGGTGGGAGGAGATGAATGTATTTTCTCCATTATTGAGAACACATGAAGGGAATCAACCAATTAATAATGTTCAATTTGATGATGATCAAGAATTGTTGATACATTTTGTGAAATGTTCAAAAATGCACGCAGCATTAAAGGGCTATTTACAAAAGTATGTGATGATGGAACAAGAATATGGAACACCGGTGATAAGGCCATTATTTTATCACTATGAAGAAGAATTAGCTTATGATGAGACTACGGAGTATCTTTTGGGGAAAGATATTTTAGTGGCACCAGTGGTAAAAGAAGGAAGGTTATCTAGAGATTGTTATTTACCAAAAGACAGTTGGGTACATTTATTTACTGGAAAAGAATTTACAGGGGGATTAGTGGAAATTGACGCGCCGATGGGTCAACCACCAGTATTTATTCGAAAAGATAGTGAAGATTATGAACAATTGATGCAAATAGCAGAATTATAACAAGAGGTTATCTTATTGGAGGGTTACAAAATGAATAGTAGAAAAAAAGGTGCTTTATCACGATGTTTGTATAGTTTTACAGATATTTATGGAGGTGGAGCTTTTGTAATAATTAGTACCTTTTATATGGTGTTTCTAACAAAATCACTTGGGATGTCTACAGCCTTAGCTGGAACGATTCCACTGATTGGTAAAATATGGGATGCAGTTACAGATCCTTTGATGGGAAATATAGTAGATAGAACAAAATCAAAATTTGGGTCCAAAAGATTGTATATATTAATTGGAAGTTTTGTGTCTTCATTAACTTTTGTTTTAATGTGGGTCGCATTTCCTATTAATTCCACTATGGGGCAGTATCTATTTTATATCTTGATGTATATATTATTTTCAACAGGATTTACCATTGTAATGGTTCCGTATAATGCTTTGTTACCGGATATGGTTGATGATTATACAACTCGAAGTAAGTTTTGTGGAACTAGAATGATATTTTCAACATTTGGAGCGATTCTTGCAGGTGTAATTCCAACAGTAATGATTAAGGATAATACAAATTCAATGGAGTATATGCGAGTAGCATTATTTTTTGGAATTATATTTTTGATCGCAGTTTTAATAACATTTTTTGGAACATGGGAAAAACAAAAACCGGTTGTAAAAATAGGGTTTAAGGAAAGTTTCACTCAATCATTTACAGTCTACAAAAGTAGAAGCTTTCGAATCTTTATTGGAATATTTCTATGTGGACAAGGAGCAGCAGATTTTGTAACAGGATTGGCAGTATATTATATTGATGATGTATTAAATGCATATAATGGTGGGAAGTTTACTATATTAATGGCAGTAATTATGGTGGCGCAGTTTGTGGGTACGATTATTTTCTCACCAATTATGACAAGAACATCCAAAAAATTCCCAATTCTTATTGGTTTTCCAATAAGAATTGTTGCAACAATTACAATGTTATTCTTTTCATATGAGGGGGCGCCATTTTGGATAATTTTGGCATTATCTTTTGTAATAGGAATTGGAATGGCGGGTTCATCTGTAAGTATTTATGCAATTTTAGCAGATTTGCCAGATGTAGATGAATTGATTACATCAATTAATAGGCCGGGGACTTGTTCCGGGATGGCTACATTTATAAGAAAGATTGCAACGGGATTTTCTAGTGCAATCATAGGAATACTATTAGCAGTAGCAGGATACAATGAAGTGATTGCAAAAGCGGGTGGAAGACAAAGTAGTATGACGCAAAAGGGAATTGCACTCATTTATGTAATTGTGCCAGTAATACTTATGTTGGCAACATTGTATTTTGCGAAGAAGTTTCCATTAAATAAACCAGAATTTGAGATTATAAAAAAAGAAATAGGAAGGAGAAAAGGTGAATTAGATTCTGAAGCAACTCCTGAAGAGATTGCAGTTTGTGAAAAAGTAACAGGATATCAATATGATAAACTTTGGAATCAAAATAATGCATTGAAATTGAGAAATATGTAAGACAAAAATAAATTGGATTTTTAAAATTAGGAGGATATATTATGAAATATTTTTTAGATAGTGCAAAAATGGATGAAATTAAGTTGGCATATGAAACATTTGGAATTGATGGGATAACAACCAATCCGAAGCATATTATGTTAAGTGGGAAACCGTTTATTACAGCAATTACAGATATTGCAAATTGGGTAAAAGAAACTGGAATTGAAGGATATGAGACATTTCCTATATCAGTGGAGATTAATCCTCATCTTACAGAGGCGGATAATATGATAAAGGAAGCAAAGAAAATTGCTATGCTTTGTTCTAATTTTGTAATTAAGATTCCAGCTACACAAGCAGGAATTACAGCAGCTAGAAAGTTAGAACAAATGGGAATACGTACGAATGTAACATTGGTATTTTCCGCAGCGCAAGCTTTGTTACCAGCAAAAAATGGTTCGAAATTTGTATCTCCATTTATTGGATGGAAAGAACAAAGTGGTGAAGACTGTAAAGAATATATTAAAAATATTGTAGATGTCTATAAAAATTATAATTTTTATGGAGAAACAGAAATTATCTGTGCGGCAATTCGTACACCAAAGCAGATGGTGGATTGCGCATTGGCAGGAGCGGATATTGTAACAGCAGGAATTGCAGTATATCAAGATAGTATGGAGCATGCTTTTACAGCGCATGGAATGAAAATATTTATGGATGCTTGGGATCAAACAGTAACTGAATAAAGGATCAGAAAGGTGAAGAGATGAAAATAGGATTTATCGGATTAGGGATTATGGGAGAACCCATGTGTGAAAATATAATTAAAAAACATAATGATACGGTATATGTATTTGATTTTGTAAAAGAAAAAATGGGAAAATTAAAACAAAGTGGAGCTGTGCCATGTACAAGTTCCAAGGAAGTAGCCAGTCAAGCAGATGTTATTATAACTATGGTACCAAAGTCGGAACATTCCAAAAGTGTATATCAAGAAATATTACCAGAATTAAAATCGGATAAAACATGTATTGATATGAGTACGATTGATGCAGGAGTTTCTGTAGAGATATCAAAGTTTGTAAAAGCAACTGGAGCAGAATTTATAGATGCACCAGTGGTTAAAAGCAAGCCGGCAGCAGTTGCGGGAGTATTAGGAATTTATGTTGGCGGAGATCAAAAAACCTATGAAAATATGCGCCCAATTCTCCTGTATATGGGAGAGAATGTTGTACGAATGGGAGACAATGGAAAAGGGTTGGTTATGAAAATATGTCATAATGCATTAGTATCTCAAATACAAAATGGGGTAAATGAGACATCTATATTAGCGGCGAAAAATGGCATTGATATATTAAGTTTTGCAAAAGCGATTTCTTATGGAGGCGGACAAAATTTTTATCTTGATTCTAAAAAACAAGCAATTTATAAAGAGGATTATACAACCGCTTTTTCAGTTGAAAATATGTCAAAAGATGTTAATATTTGCATGGATTTAGCAAAAGAATGTGCTGTAAATATGCCAGGGGAAGAAAATGTAAAAAAGGTCTATGATCAAGCAATGTTGGATGGTTATGGAAAGGAAGATTTTTGTGCTTCAATAAAAGTGGTTAGGGGGAAATAGCTTTTATGGATATGTTAAAAAGGCTAAATGATGTCAATAATATACCAATATATGGAGTAGAACAACAAGAATTTAGAAGTTTTGGACGGATATTAAAAGGTTATGATTTTACGGAATTAATACAATATATGGATCAAAATACAAGTATTCCAGATCAAGAAAATTATTATATTGCTTCTGTAAAAGAAATGGAGCAAACAACTATTTATCAAGAGCTTACAAACACCATATATGGAGGAATGCCAATTCAAATTGGATATTGTAATGGGAGAAATAGTACTTATAATGGATTTGAATATCATAAAGGAAGTGAAATTAATATTGTATTAACGGATTGTATATTGGTATTGGGACATAATTATGATATTATGGAAAACAGTTATAATAATGATCAGGCAATGGTGTTTTTTGTAAAAAAAGGTACGGCAATAGAATTGTTTCAAACAACATTACATTTATCACCTATTCGAGTTTGTGATAAGGGATATAGAGTGATTGTGGTATTACCAAAAGGAACGAATATGCCATTTAATCAAAATGAAAATGTTGTCAAAAATACAAAGGATATTGAAGGTAGATTATTATTACATCATAATAAATGGGTGATCTCACATCCGGAAAGAACGCAATTGATTAGTCAAGGAGCATATCCGGGAATTATTGGTGAAAACATAGAATTGTATTACTAGAGGGTGAGACAGAGATGAAAGAGATATTATTTTATATTGTTATTTTCCTTTCTAATATTATTCAAGGAATTACAGGGTTTGCAGGTACAATATTAGCAATGCCTTTTGGGATAATGTTAGTTGGCTATAATGTTGCTAAACCGGTTTTAAATATATTGGGTTTATTGTCAGGTATATATATTTTTATGGGAAATAGAAAATATATAAATTGGAAAGAATTTTGTAAAGTTGTTTTTATTATGGCAGTAGGAATTATAGCAGGGGTAGGAATCAAACAATTATTAACAGGACAAGAAGAAGCAATGTACAAGGCATTGGGTGTGTTTATTATATTGTTGTCAGCACAGGGGTTTTACAGATTAAAATATCCGCAAAAGTCTGAGAAATACATTTCTAAAAAAGTGGAAGTTGGAAAAGATTTGACTTTATTGGTTGGTGCTGGCATTGTACATGGTATTTTTGTATCAGGAGGTCCTTTGTTAATAGGATATTTGGCAAAGAAATTACAAGATAAACAAGTGTTTCGTGCAACGATATCTACTGTATGGATTATATTGAATGCTCTGATTATGATTGACGATATTTATAGTGGATTATGGACAATAGAATTAGTGAAAACACAAATGATATCAATTCCATTTTTGTTAATTGGAATGTTTATAGGTGAAATCTTATATAAAAAAATAAGTCGGAGGTTGTTTGTAATATTAACATATGTATTGCTTACAATATCTGGATTTATGTTATTAATAAAATAGAAAAGGAGAAATTTTAATATGGGAAAATTTCAAGTTGCATATGTACCAATTGGAGTTCCAACTTTTCATTTGGAAAGTGCGCAAAAAGAATTTGATAAATCAATTGCATTATTACAATCCATATCACAGGATATTGTTTTTCCAGATGAAATGTTATTATCAATTGATATATTGGTTGAATACTTAGATCGAATTAATCCAAGTCTTATTATATTGCAAAATATAACATTTGCAAATGCAGCATATGCAAGTGAAGTGCTTAAAAAGTTTCAGTGTCCTTTGTTATTATGGACTCTAAGAGAGCCTGTAATTGATGGAGGAAGATTACGTTTGAATTCTTTAACAGGTGCATATTCTGCAGCAAATGCGATAAAAGCATTTCGTGAAGCACCTTTTGAATATATTTTTGGTTCGCCAGAAGAAGAAAAAGTACAAGATACAATTAAAGCAACAATACGAGCTAGTAAATTAAAATATGAGTTGACGCAGCTTAAATTAACAGCAATTGGGCATACTCCTCAAGGCTTTGGATTTGGACGTGCTCTCGATTTAGAAATATTAGAAAATTTTGGTGTTACATTGGAATCTTTGGAAGCCAGAGAATTTATTGATCGTGCAAAAGCATATACAGATGAGGAATGTGAGGAATATTTACAAGATGCATCAAATAGAATGTGTGGTCTGGATCAAACACTAGAAAAAAATAAGATGGATTTTGCAAGATTATTAAAATCATATAAAAGTTATGTTGTAGATAATCATATTGGAGCTGTAGCATCTCGTTGTTGGCCAGATTTTTTTACAGCTTATGGAACACCGGTATGTGGAGTGCTTGCAATGTTAAATGATATGGGAATTGCGGCGAGTTGTGAAGCGGATGCTTATGGAGCATTATCAATATATATGGGAATGAACCTTACTGGAAAACCAACTTTTTTTGGAGATCCAGTATCCATGGATGAAAAAGAAGGAACCATTACCTTTTGGCATTGTGGAACGGCGGCTTGTTCCTTAGCAAGAGAAGATTTTGGGGCTAAGGTAGATGTTCATTGTAATCGAAAAATTGGTCCAACATTAGATTTTGGATGTAAACCATATGATTATGTTACAATTTTTCGTGTGGGAAAAACCCCAGAGGGTAAGTTTAGATTTTTTATAGCAAAAGGTGAGGCATTGGACAAACCAAAGCAGTTTAGTGGAACATCCATCGTGGTGAAAACAGAATATCCAGCAGATGAAATTATTCATAAAAGTGTTATACAAGGTTGGGAACCTCATTTTGTAGTTATTTATGGAGATGTTGCAAAGGAATTAGAGATATTGGCACATATGTTAGATATGGAAGTATGTAGATATTAAGAGGAGAAATATATGAAACATGCAGGAATTAATATGGGGTCAGTAAAAAAACAGAATCGGTCTTCAATTTTAAAATATATCAATGGAGAAGGGCCTGTTTCCAGAAAAGATATTGCAATAGCAACAGGTTTAACCCCTGCGGCGGTTACTCAGATTTGTACTGATTTTATAGAACAGGGAATTCTTATAGAAAAGGGGGTTAGTACTGAAGGGAAAGGAGCCGGGAGACGAAAAATTTTAGTTGATATTGAATATAATTATCGCTATGTTTTTGCTGTAAATATAGAACCAGAAGTGACAGTTGTGGCACTTGCTAATTTAAAAGGGGAATTGCTGTCTCATAAAACTATACAAACAGATAATAGTGTTGAGCCAGAGGTGTTTTTAAAAACAATCGCAAATATGTGTAAGCTTATTCTAGAAGAAAATGCGTCCATAGCTTCGAATGTAGCAGGTATTTCAGTAGGAATTATTGGAATTGTAGATAGAGAAAAGAAAAAAAGTCTTAGAGCATATGGAATTTGGAAACAAGAAGTAAGGGTATGCGAAATTCTTGAAAAAGAACTGGGTTTATATACTATTATAGAAAACAATGTAAATGCATTTGCTTTAGCAGAACTTTTTTTTGGAATAGGAAGAGAATTTGAGAATCTATTGGTTATAAAATGGGGTCCTGGAGTTGGCAGTACTATTGTTATTGATAATAAGATATATGAAGGGCGTCATGAAAAAGCGGCAGAGATTGGACATTGCATTGTTGAAAAAGATGGGGATTTATGTAAATGTGGAAGATACGGATGTTTGGAAACTAAAGTTTCATATAATGCCCTTAATAAAAAGATGAAATTTGCACAAGAAGATTTTGAAAAGGCTTATAGGCAAGCAGAATTAGAAGGTAAAGGACAAATATTTGATGAAGCGATTGATTTGTTCGCAAGAACAATTGTAAATGCAGTTACTATATTGGCGCCTAATCGTGTGGTCTTGTCGGGTTTGATGTTTCATGGCGAAAAGGTGCGCAATAAACTAATTGAAGAATGTAAAAAATATGAATTATCTTATGATGAAAATAGAATCATTTACTCCTCACTAGCAGGAAAAGAAGATTATATTGGGCCAATTGCAAAATTTGTGCAGGAGATTTTGTATTAAATATAAAAAACATCTAATTTATATGAATTAGGTGTTTTTTTATAAGTAAATAGTCTAAAAACTTGACGGGTTAAGGAAAATCAATATATCATATAGATAATAAAAAATTATGGAGTGTATTATGAAAATCATAGGATTAGTAGGAAGCTATCGTAAAAATGGGAATACAGACATGGCTGTTAGAAAAGTGCTTGAAGAAGCAGCTAATCAAGGAGCAGAAGTAGAAGTCTTATATTTAAAGGATTATGAAATAAAAGATTGCACAGGATGCGAAGGTTGTAAAGTGACTTTTCAATGTGTTATTAAAGATGATATGGAAAAAATATATGCAAAAATCTTAGATGCGGATGCTGTGGTAATTGGGTCGCCTACATATTTTTATAATGTGACTGGAATTATAAAAAATATGATTGATAGATTATATTGTTATGAAATTTTTGATAAAGAAGATAGATCCGTATGGATGGGAATACAGGAAGTATTGGGGCCTAAATATGCAACAGTAGTTGCAGTATGTGAGCAAGAAGATCCAGAAGATATGGGATATACGGCAGTAACGATGACGAAGTCGATGAAAGCGATTGGATATCGTGTAATAGATGAACTTAAAATATTTAAAGTGTATGGTAAAAATGAGTTATTATTAGATTCTGATCAGTTAGAGGTATTAAAAAAAGCAGGAAGAAGATTAGTAAAAACAATTCAACTTAAAGAAGATATTCTAATGAAATTGAAGAACAATAGATTGGAAGGGTAGAATAAAATGAAATCATATGCTGTGAGATTGGTACAGGATGAAGATATAGAGAGGATTCTGGAAATCTATAAGCCATATATAGAGGATACTGTGATTACTTTTGAAACAGAAGTTCCTGATATTCACATATTTCGAGATAGAATAAGACGAATATCTGCAGAGTATCCATATATTGTATATTTAAATAAAGGTAAGATTGTAGGATATGCATATGCTCATAGACATATGGAAAGAGCGGCCTATCAATGGAATGCAGAATTATCTATTTATGTAGATCAGGAGTACTTGCATTGTGGTATTGGGAAAACACTTTATAAGGTATTAATTGAAATATTAAAGTTGCAAAATGTATATAATGTATATGGTTGTGTTGCAATTCCTAATTTAGAAAGTGAAAAATTACACGAAAGTTTTGGATTTCATAAATTGGGTGTGTATCATAATACAGGTTATAAAAATGGAGCATGGCAAGATGTTGCTTGGTTTGAAAAGACCATAAATCAATTAAAGCTTGATCCGGCTAGTTTTATTTCCATACAAGAGATTGAATTACAGAAGATTTTGAAATTATTAAATGAAATTTAAATAAACATAAATTGTGAAAGTCTGATTGAAAAATCAGGCTTTTATTTATGGAATAATATTAGAGATATTGACATATGCCCATAATTGGATTAAACTAAAGCTTGGTTAGTGGCTAGATATAGCAAGGAGGGAAAAAATGTGATTCATACATATTCGTTAAATGGATATAATATGGTGGTAGATGAAAACAGTGGAATGGTTCATGTCTTTGATGAGCTAACATATAATATGTTAGAAGATGAAGAAGTTATGCCTACATTAGAAAAGGTTATAAAAAAATTAGGGAGTAGATATTGTGAACAGGATATTTTAGAAGGATATCAGGAGATTCAATCTTTATATGAGAAAGGTGAATTGTTTTCTAAGATAGAAGAAATAGAAAAAATATCGGCTTCAAAAAATATTAATACTAATTTAAAAGCCCTGTGCTTACATGTATCTCATGATTGTAATTTGAGATGTGAATATTGTTTTGCGTCGGAAGGTGATTACAATAGTGGAAGAGAGTTAATGAGTGAAGACGTGGCAATAAAGGCGATAGATTACTTGGTTGCAAATTCTGAAGGTAGGAAAAAGATAGAAGTTGATTTTTTTGGTGGAGAACCATTAATGAATTTTGACGTTGTTGAAGCAACAGTAAAATATGCAAGAGGAATACAAGAAAAAACAGGAAAGTATTTTTATTTTACAATAACAACCAATGGTACATTATTAAATGATCATAGAATTGATTTTATAAATGAAAATATGGATAATGTGGTAATTAGTATTGACGGAAGAAAAGAAAATCACGATGCAGTACGTCATGATTGTAATGGCAATGGTTCTTATGATAGAATCGTGCCTATGGCACAAAAATTAATTTCTCAAAGAGGTGGAAAAAGTTATTTTGTAAGGGGAACTTTCACAGCAAGGAATAAAGACTTTTCTAATGATGTAATGCATTTAGCGGAGTTGGGATTTAAAGAAATATCAGTAGAACCAGTTGTTGGAAGTGGAAGTGATTTGTACTTTAAGGAATCAGATATCCCTGAAATTTTACATGAATATGAAAATCTGGCTGAAAAATATATTGATAAAATTGCATCAAATCATGGATTTAGATTTTATCATTTTTATATAAATCTTGAAAATGGGCCTTGTCTTTTTAAGCGTATCACGGCATGTGGTGCAGGATATGAATATTTAGCAGTTTCACCAGATGGTAAAATATATCCATGCCATCAATTTGTTGGACAAGAAGAATTTGTTGTTGGAGATATTGAAAATGGAATAAACAACAAAAACTTATGTGAGGAATTAAAATATAATACAATTTTTGAAAAGGAAGAATGCAGGGAGTGTTGGGCAAAATTATTTTGTTCTGGAGGATGTCATGCAAATGCATATTTTACAAATGGAGATATTAAAAAACCGAATCAAGTGAGTTGTACCATACAAAAGAAAAGAATTGAATGTGCGTTAATGGTTAACGCTTGGCAGTTTGATCACAAAATTACCAAAGAAAAGAGGGAGAGGTATTATGTTTGATGAATATACAGATAAAGTGATTGAACATTTTATGTCACCTAGAAATGTAGGGAGCATGAGTGATGCTGATTGTGAAGGTAGATTTGGGGATCCGGATTGTGGAGATTCTTTAACTTTATATTTAAAAGTAAGAGAAAATAGAATTGAGGAAATTAAATTTCTAGTATTCGGATGTGTAGCGGCAGTGGCAACTAGTAGTATGACAACAGAACTTGCAAAAGGTAAAACATTACAAGAAGCCATGAAAATCACGGATCAAGATATTACAGATGCTCTTGGTGGATTACCAGAAAATAAACTTCATTGTTCTGTACTAGGAGCAGGTGCATTGCAAAATGCAATTTCAGAATATTATAATAAAAATGAAAAAGGAGAAAAAGAAAATGGAAAAAAAACAAGCAGTTAATAAAGGGGCTTTACAACCATCAGCAAAAGTTTTAGTTTCATGTAGAGGTTTGAATGGAGAAGAAAATGCATTGGCAGTGGGATATTGTGGAAATTGTAGCTATGCACCACCAATGGTTATGGTTGGAATTGTACCTTCCAGATATTCTTATAAAATGATTAAAGAATCTGGTTGTTTTGTGGTAAATATACCAACAAAAGAATATAAGGAGACGTTTGACTATTTAGGAAAAACAAGTAGGAGAGATGTTGATAAATTAAAACAAATGAATGTTAAAACTCAGGATGGTAAGGTAGTGAATGCACCTCTTTTAACAGATTGTCCAGTGAATATAGAATGTACAATTGTGGATTCTATTATGACAGGTTCTCATGAAATGTTTATTGGAAAAGTAGAATATGTACATGGAGATTTTGAACTGGTAGATGAAAATGGAGTGATTGATTTTACAAAAATAGACTTTATTTAAATGTAGAGTAGAAGTTATGCGTGATTATTTTTCAGGTGGAAATAAATCGTATAGAACTGTTAAGTGAGAATTGTATTTTGCAATTCTCACTTTTTGTTTTTTTGGCATAGAAATAGGCATTAGATATGTATTTAAAACTATAGAGATAAGAGTTAGTCACTATATTGAAAAGTGAACTTCTTAAATGAATTAAATAGTCGAATGTTGTATAGTAAGTGAAGCTAGGGAAAAAAGAGGGAATTCATTGAAATAAAAATAAAGTGGTCTTATTAATATTTTATGATAAAATGAAAATATAATATAAATAGGAGGAAATATAAATGTTGGAATTTAAATATGATACACAACTTCTTGTTGAAGGGACAGATTTAGATGAGGATGTAATTAATGAATATTTTACAAACAATTTCTCGGGGGACTGCTTATTGGCTGTAGGGGATGAGGAACTAATAAAAATTCATTATCATACAAACGAACCATGGAAAGTATTAGAATATTGTTCTACTATAGGTGAAATTTATGATATTGTAATCGAAGACATGGATCGACAAACAAAAGGACTTCATGGATAAGTGAAATTAACCATACAAAAAAAGGTAGCCATATAGGCTACCTTAAAACGTTTAGATTATGTATGATACAAATATTTAATTGGAAAATGTTATTCTACAACAAAAATAATAATTCAAGACAATCTGTGTTTTTAAATTTGGTTTACGCTACGTAAACGTTAGTTGCTTTCTGTTTTCTGCTGTCTTTAGGATCTGTCTCGATGTCAAAAGTAACCTTCTGTCCATCTTCAAGACTCTTAAATCCGTTAGTCATGATAGCTGAAAAATGTACGAAAACATCTTCTCCGCCGTTATCATTTGTAATAAAACCAAAACCTTTTTGTGAATTAAACCACTTAACTGTACCTGTATTCATGTTAGTACCTCCAAAATATTATTATTTGTATCAACATATAAAAAAAATTAGCATGTTGCAAGTTGATCGGAAATAACTTACAAAAAAGCTAACTCGAATTCAAATATTGACCTTAATTAGATGATATCATAATATCGTAAATGTGTCAACACTTTATTTATTTATCTTTTAAATTGCAAAATTTAGTAAAATCAATCATAATAAATAATAAAATCTAGTTACAGTATAATCCCTGTTGTTTTAAGGGTCAAGCGAAATATAGGAGGATGTTATGAAAAAGGTGGCATTTATATGTGTACATAATTCATGTAGAAGTCAGATTGCTGAAGCATTAGGAAAGCATTTTGGATCAGATGTTTTTGAAAGTTATTCGGCTGGAACTGAAACAAAACCACAAATTAATCAAGATGCTGTTAGACTTATGAAACAGATTTATAATATTGATATGGAAGAAACACAAAAATCTAAATTACTAGAAGAAATCCCAAAGGTTAATATTGTTGTTACAATGGGATGCAATGTTAAATGTCCTTTTTTACCATGTGAGTACAGAGAAGATTGGGGACTGGATGATCCAAGTGGAAAGGATGACCAAGCTTTTATAGAGGTTATTCAAACAATAGAATCTAAAATAAAAACATTGATAGATCAATTGAAATCAGAATAATAAAAATATTATGAATGTGATAGATTTTATTTTGACAAAGAAATAAAAAGAGTTCAAAATATAATTAGACGAATACTAAAAGTGAGGTTACTAATATGAATAAAACATTGATATGGGCTCATAGAGGGGCATCAGGATATGCACCAGAAAACACTTTAACAGCATTTCAGAAAGCAATTGATATGCAAGCAGATGGAATAGAATTGGATGTTCAAATTACAAAAGATGGTGAGCTGATTATTATTCATGATGAAACAGTGGATAGAGTAAGTGATGCAAAAGGCTGGGTGAAAGATTTTACATTTGAAGAAATTAGAGAAATGAATGTAAATAAGGATTTTCCTGAACTAGGAAAAGCAATGATACCAACATTAGAAGAAGTTTTAATGTTAATAAAACAAACGAATTTAACCGTAAATATAGAGTTGAAAAATGGAATTATTTTTTACAAAGAATTAGAAGAAAAAGTGTTAGCATTAACTAAAAAAATGGATATGTGGAATAGGGTTATTTTTTCATCGTTTAACCATTATTCTATTATGAAACTTAAAGAATTAGATCCCTCTGCAAAAGTTGGATTTCTATATGGTGATGGACATATGGGAATGCCGGAATATGCGGAATTATATGGTGTAAAGGCCTTACATCCAGCCTTATATAATCTTCAATTTCCTGGATTTGTAAAGAAGTGCAAGGAAAAAAATATAAAAATACATACCTGGACTGTAAATGAAGAGGAACATATTAAAATGGCTTTAGGATTACAGGTGGATGCAATTATTACTAATTATCCAGATGTGGCTAGAAAATTATTAGAAGAATTTAAATAAAAAAGGAGCAATAGAAATTACAGATGAGAAAAACATTTGATTTAGAGAATGCAGACTATATATTTCCAGAAGAAAAAAATTATGAAAAAACAATGAGTACTCGGGTGGGACCCATACTTGAAGAAGTAAAAGAGGACTATTATTTTAAAACATTAGATGGAACTAGAATTCATTATGCTAAATATAAGAATCCTGATTGCAAGGCTATTATTGTTATTTCTCATGGTTTTTGTGAGTTTACAGATAAATTTGAAGAAGTGATTTTTATGTTTTATCAAGAGGGCTATACAGTATATATTCATGATCATAGAGGGCATGGATATTCAGATCGTCAAGCTAAGGATTTGTCAAAAGTGTATGTACTATCTTATGATGAATATGTATCGGATTTACATGAATTGGTTCAAATTGCAAAAAAAGAAAATCCAAAGTTTAAAATTGCATTATATGCACATTCTATGGGGGGAACAATAGGAACTCTTTATATAGAACAATATGCTAAAGAGGTTGATTGTGCGATTATGTCTTCACCTATGTTTAAAATGAATACAGGAGGAGTGCCGATAAGTATTACATATTTAGTGGCAGCCATTAAAAAAATATTTAGAAAAGAGACTACATATGTACCGGCTCATGGGCCATTTCAGGGAGTTTCTAATTTTGAAGAAAGTAGTTGTGTCTCAAAAGCGAGATATGATTATATTTTTAAAAAAAGAATGGAAGATGAAAAATATCAAACATATGGCGCTACATATGCTTGGACACTAGCCAGTATAAAAGGTGTCCGTAGGTTACATAAAGAAGTAAATAAAATTGAAATTCCATTTTTATTATTTCAAGCAGGCAGAGATACTATGGTAAAAAATAGTGGACAAAATTCCTTTATGAAAAAATTTGGAAAAGGGAAAATGATTGTAATCCCAAATTCCAAGCACGAAATATATAATGGAGATGGTGATAGTAGAAAAGAATACTATATTAATATTTTTCAATTTTTAGATCAAGTGGTAAAAGAGAAAAGTAAAAGGGGGTAGGGTTGTGGACGAACAAATAAAAAGATTAATTGAATATGCACAAAGATTGTATAATGGAGAAAATGGGGAAGCGCTATATGAATCTTATAAAGACGATATTCAAAAAGTAACACCACAACAAATATTTCAGGTAGAGAATGAACAACTGAAGATGGGGAGAACACCAAGGGAATTACTATCAGTTGTGGATAAATTAATTAATGTGTTTTATCATAGTATTGTTGAATACAAATGGAGCAAACCTACAGAAGGTACTTTTTTGTATTATATGATGTTGGAAAATGATGCTTTGACACAAGAGCTGGAAAAGTTGAAAACAATACTTTTACGTAGAAGTTATTTAGAAGATAGAGATCAAATGTTAGAAATTTTGTTGAAAATCAATGAATATAATATTCATCTATTAAAATTGGAAAATATTTTATTTCCAACAATGGAAAAAAAGAATGAATCTTTTGAAGGCACAAAGATTATGTGGTCAATTCATGATTTAGCAAGAACTCAACTAAAAAGAACCATTGAGACAGTAAAAGAATTAAATAAATACTCAGGACGTTTAGCATTAGATATGGGAGAGCTCTTCTCATTATATAGTGGAATGATACAAAAGCAAACTTTTATATTGTTTCCGTCTGTAACAGAGGTATTAACAGCGGAAGAATTAGTAGCATTGCATTTGCAAAGTTTTGATTATGGTTTTTCCTTTATTACAGCGCCAATAATACCTGAACAAGGGATCTCAAGTGTATCTCAAATACAGAATGGTAGAATAGAACTTTCTACAGGTTTTTTGGATTTAAAAAATATAGAACCAATATTTGGTGTGTTGCCCGTGGATTTAACATTTGTGGATGCAAATGATAAGGTGGCCTTTTTTTCTAAGCCAGAGCAACGTATTTTTCCTCGTTCGGTGGCTATTATTGGAAGAGATGTTGCAAATTGTCATCCGGCAGAAAGTGTACATGTAGTTGAAAAAATTCTGAGTGATTTTAAAAAGGGAATAAAAAACAAAGAGTCTTTTTGGATAAAAATGAGAGAAATGTATATTCTTATTCAGTATTTTGCTGTGAGAGATTTACAAGGAGAGTATTTGGGAACTTTAGAAGTGAGTCAAGAAATTAGCGAAATTAAGGAATTACAGGGAGAAAAGAGACTCTTGGATTAAAAGATTGCTAAATAATAATTGGTAAAATATCTTAAATCTAAGCATTAAAATATTGTTTCTATAGAACTCAAATGATATAATAAAAAAAATCAACTAGAAAGCAAAGACAAGGAGAATTTATATGTATGAAATGAAACAAGAATATATGCTTGGAATAGAAAGTATTGATAATGAACATGCAAAGTTATTCGAAATTGCGGATAGGTTATATAATTTGATTAATTTTGAATTTATACCAGATAAGTTTGATTACATTATGCTGGTTATCGAAGAATTGCAAAAATATACTGTGGAACATTTTAAAAATGAAGAGGCCTATATGGAAAGTATTCATTATAAAAAAATGTTTAGTCAAAAAGTGGATCATATGAATTTTGTAAATAAAATCAAAGAATTCACACCGGATAGTATTGATGCAGATCAAGAAGAGTCTTTGAAAGAACTTTTGAAATTTATTACAGATTGGTTGGTAGAACATATCCTAGAAAAGGATTTGGATATAGCAAGAGCATAAATATATTAATACCCTAATATCTTAGAATTTTATAAGATATTAGGGTGTTTTTTTTCACAAAGTCCACACAAGCCATACATTTTTACTTCACAATGCTTCTATACTATTGATAGTAGAGTAGAAGAGAAGTAGTTAATCAAAAGGAGTTACATATGATAATGAAAAAAATGAAGAGTTGGATTGGATCTTATATAGGGAAAATAGAACAAAATAAAAAGCTTCCTGATTTACATGAAGAGTATAGAATATCGCCAATAAAAGAGGCAATTGGAATTGCATTGTTATTTGGAGCACTGGGCGTATTTTGGATTGCATTCCCAGATCAGATAATTAGTCGAATTGTGCAATATACTAATTTTAAAAAGATTAGTATTTATAAAGGATGGGCATATGTTGGATTTGGAGTATTGTTAATATTTTTTCTGGTCCATAATAAATTATTACTTTATAAAAGTGCAGTGCATAAATTAGATCAAAGTTTTAAAAAAGAAAAGAAAATAGAAAATGATTTATATAATTTAGCATATTATGATACATTAACAACACTTCCAAACAGAAGACTTTTTGAAAAGTGGATGAATCATTTACTTGAAACACAAAGTATGAAAAAGCATGCAATTCTTTATATGGATATAGATGACTTCAAGGATATTAATGATACAAAAGGACATTTAGTAGGAGATGCATATTTAGAATATGTAGGAAAAACATTAAAAAAATATATAAGCGATGATGTGTTTATTGCAAGATTAGGTGGAGATGAATTTGCAATTGTATTAATAGGAGTGGAATCGAAATCTGTTATTATAGATAAAATACAAGAAATAATATCATTTATTAATAAACCGTGGATATATAATCAACAAGAATTTTATGAGTCAATTAGTATGGGGGTTGCAATATATCCAGAAGACGGAAATACGTTATCCATAATACTGAGAAATGCGGATATTGCTATGTATCAAGTGAAGAATAGTTCAA
>JBFHFI010000006.1:0-28218 GCA_041583675.1 Butyrivibrio sp.
GGTGTATGATCAATACTATCATCTACAAAAATAATTTCATAAGATATTTTATCTAATGCTTGTTTTATAGATTCTACTAAAGGAATTATATTCTTAGATTCATTAAATGTTGGTATTACAATAGAAATTTTATTCATCATATTATTTTCCCTCCTCCTTTTATTTATATCATTCCGCCGCAGGAGCTTTGCTCTGAGGGGGACTTTCAATATAAATTCAACTCCCGTTACAATACCCAATCCTTTATATAGCATCTGATATTTCCCCTTATAGACATGTCCCAATATAAAAAGTGTTAGTTTATGAATAAATATGCATATAGGTATAATTAAACTGTACACCAACAAAAAAAATACAACTATTTATATATAGGGAATCCATAAAAAATTTGCAAACTTATCACTGGATGTAATAGATATATAATCTTGTATCCACCTTCTTTTACTGCTTGAATTAATCTCTCATCTTGTAATAAAAAATTATAAATTTTAAAATAATTTGTATTACAAAAATCAGGATTATAAGGTCTGTTTTTTTCCATAACAGGTGGCATGGCTATATAATTTCTCCATGTTGGTGTGATTAATATTTATTTTTTGCTTTTTGTTACCAATCCATCAAATCTTAGTATTCCAGTTATTTTCAAAATCTCTTTATTTTATACCCATAAATTGACTTGGAAAAATTTTCAACCTAACTTTTTGATGCATATCTATAATTGGATTCCAGTCAAGTTCTATTAATTTATCTGAATTTAAACCCATAATACTATTAGGTGCATATCCAAATTCATTGGAATTCTTTAGAATATCAAAAACCAACTTCGTTTTTTGCTCTGATTTTGCCTGTATAAATATCTTCAATATATTTTTAATACTACAAAATGTATTAGGATTTACTACATTATAAACTTCTCCAGAACACCCTTTTTGCAAATTACGCAAACACTCTATTTTCTTGTTTATCAATTCATACTCCAAATGTTTGTGCTAATCTTGCTATTTTTACATTTACACTATATTCACTGGCATAAGAAGCATATAAACACTCTGCCATTCTTTTTCCTTAATCACTCCATATGCTTCCATGGAAGATAAGTATACAACACCATCCATTTTACAGTTTACAGCAAATCTCAAGATATGATCCGTTCCCTGTATGGAAGTCATAATCGTCTCCACGGGATGTTCTATCATTTCTTTTGAAGAAGTATCTTTCTTTTCCTGTACTACAAAGATATCCATTGCCTTTTCTTTATTTCTTACAAATACCAAAACTTTTAATTCAAGATTGACTGTATTTGCGTGTAAAAATGCAAATACAGTCAATCTACCAATTAAACCTGTTGCTCCAGTAATTCCAATTGTTTTGTTTTTAAACAGATTCCAATTAATATTATACTTTTCTAAAATCATATCAATATTTTCTTATATTATCTTATTCAAAACCATTCTGACATTTAGACCTCTTTTCGTCTTAAAACATCATATTTATCTAATTCAACTCCAAGATCAATAAAAATTCTTTGCTTTGGATGTGGTGCACTTTCCATTACACCCCCGTTTTCATCTGTAATACTTTTAACACATGCTTTTATATTTTCCCCATTTGGTTTCATAACTTCGAGTTCTTCTCCAACAGAGAACTTATTCCGTTGTTCCAGAAAATATTTTCCATCTTCAATATCAACAATTCCCAAGTATGTATATTCTTTTACATATGTATTAGAATCATAAATCTGTGTCGTTTTATCCGGTTTTCCAAAGAAAAATCCAGTTGTATATTTTCTATACGTACATTTTGCAATCTCCTCTTTATAAAAAGGTATTCTACTCGTATAATACTCTACATCCTTTATACAATCATCTATGGCCAATCTATATGTTCTTGCTACTGTTGCCACATATAATGCTGTTTTCATTCTTCCTTCAATTTTAAAACTATTGATTCCCGAATTTAATAAAGCAGGAATATGCTCAATCATGCATAAATCTTTTGAATTAAAGATATATGTGCCTCTTTCATTTTCAAAAACAGGCATATATTCTCCTGGGCGAGATTCTTCCATTAAATGATACTGCCATCTACATGGATGTGTGCAAGCTCCTTGATTGGCATCTCTTCCTGTCATAAAACTTGATAATAAACATCTTCCTGAATAAGAAATACACATTGCACCATGTACAAATGTCTCAATTTCCAAATCTTCAGGTATGTTTTTTCTAATATCTTGAATTTCATAAATGGATAATTCTCTCGCAGTAACCACACGTTTTGCCCCAAGTCCATACCAAAAATTATAGGTTCCATAATTCGTATTATTAGCTTGTGTACTAATATGAATTTCCATTTCCGGTATTACTTTTTTTGCAATTGTAAAAAGACCTGGGTCAGAAATAATTACTGCATCAGGATGCACAACTTCTTGCAATTCTTTAAAATATGTTTCTGCATTTAGCAAATCATTATTATGTGCCAATATATTTGCTGTTACATAGACTTTCACTCCATATTTATGTGCAAATTCAACTCCTTCTGCCATTTGTTCCAACGAAAAATTCTTTGCCTTTGCTCTTAATCCAAAAGCTTCGCCTCCTATATATACTGCATCCGCTCCATAAATAACGGCTGTTTTTAACACTTCTAATGAACTTGCCGGTATTAAAAGTTCAGGGTTTTTCATATTATTGTCCTCTCAATCATTTATCTTAACACTCAAAGTAATTCCATCTCCAATTGGTATAATTGAAGTTTTTAAATCTTTTGAATGAGTTACTGCATATAAGTATTCTCTCATACGTTCATATATTGTTCTATTTCTTCTTGTTACTGCATATCTGGATTGTACAATATCTCCCTCTTGCAATACATTATCAGTAACTAAAATTCCATCTTTTTCTAATAATCTTAATAAATCAGGCAACATCCCTATGTATTGTGCTTTAGCAGCATCTAAAAATATAAAATCAAAGGGTTCTTGTAATTCTTTTAAAATAAGACTTGCATCCCCTTCTATTAAAGTAATTACATTTTCTTTTCCTGCCCTTTTAAAATTATTTTTGGCAATTGGAATTCTTTTTTCGTAATTTTCAATGGTTATAATTTCAGCTTCTTCACTTATATTTTCACTCATAAGAATTGATGAATATCCTACTGCTGTTCCAATTTCCAAAATTCTTTTTGGCTTTTTAATAAAAAGCAATACTTTAAGCAGTGAACCCATTTCTTTCCTTATAATAGGTACACTTTCTTGAATTGCTTCCTGTTCAATTTCCATACAAATTTCACTATCATTTTGATTCATGGAATTAATAAACGATACAATTCTCTCGTTTACAATATCTTGCATGTTTACTCCTCTGTACTTTCCTCTGTTGTAGGAGAAATCCCACTTAAAATTTGTGTTGGTGTCATATCTGTTGAAAGAATATATTCCCCTGCTACATATTTATCTTTGTAATCCGATAAAAGTATCTGTACATAAAATACTTTTTCATCTGAAACTAATCCTTCAGATTTTAATAATTGAGCTAATTCCCAATTTGATAGATCTTCAGGAATAACAACTGTCAATTCTAATGCTTTGCTTTCAGAACTCATTGATGTTTCATGGAATACATCTCTACCAAATTCATATGAAGTCGTCCCTACAAAATATAGTGCAACTAAAATTACAACAAACAAAAAAGTTCTTGTAGTGACTGATAATGCTGTATTTGCAATTTTTTTTCCGTTCATTCTGTTTACCTCTCATTACTAAAATCTATTTAATCTATAATTCCCCCCGGAATTATATCCGAGGGGAATGTATATTTAATTCAATCACTTTAAGAACTCATTATCAAAATAAATCCCGGACATAATTTCTCGAGTAATATCTTGTATCATTCTACTAATTTCAACCTCTGAATTCAAAAAATCATCTACAACATGTGACTGCCTTAGCGCTTTTGTTTCAGTTGATATACTAGTAAATTCTTCATAAGAAATGCGCCCTGCACCATTATTCTGCAATGTAAAGTTTCTTTTTCTTAAATCATTCACCTTATTGTATAATTCTGGTTCATTTTTCAATGCATCTAAGCACTGACGATAATATCCATATTCGTGACTATTAATAATAGCCTCTGACAACTTTCTGGCAATTCTGTCTGTTTCTCTTTCACTATTAACATACATTTCATCGTCCATGGACTGTCCTCCATTAATAGAACTTATATTTATTCTTCAACTTCCATTATTATAGGTAAAATCATAGGTGTTCTTTTCATTTTTTTCCATATATAATCATTTAAACTGTCTTTAATTACATTTTTAATCTTGGACCAGTCTGTAACTTTATTATCCAAACATTTCAAGATTGCATTTCGAACCACAGATGTTGCATCTTCAATTAAAGTCTCTGATTCTCTGACATATACAAAACCTCTTGAAATAATATCAGGTCCTGAAAGTAATTGATTTGTATATTTTTCCAATGTAATCGCTACCACAATAATTCCATTTTCTGCTAATGTCTGACGATCACGCAATACAATATTTCCTACATCTCCAACTCCAAGTCCATCTACCATAATTGATCCACATGGAACTGATCCAACTTTTTTCGCAGAATCATAACTTAAATCTAGAACATCACCTGAAGATAAAACAAAAATATCCTTTTTCTCAATGCCCATTGTTTCCGCTAATTCAGCATGTCTAACCAAATGTCTATATTCTCCATGTACTGGAACTGAATATTTAGGTTTTAATATCGAATACATTAATTTAATTTCTTCTTGGGACGCATGTCCAGACACATGAGTATCTTGAACAATTACTTTTGCACCCTTCATTGAAAGTTCATTAATTACCTTTGCAACTGATTTTTCATTTCCTGGAATTGGTGTCGCACTTACAATTACAACATCCCCTGGTTTTATGGTAACTTTTCTATGAATAGACGCTGCCATTCTTGATAAAGCTGCCATAGATTCTCCCTGACTACCCGTTGTAATTATTGTCACTTGATCATCTGGGTATCTTTTAATCTGTTCAGTATCAATAATTGTTCCTTCAGGATACTTTATATAGCCAAGTTCTGATGCAACTCCAAGTATGTTCACCATACTTCGACCTTCAACAGCAACTTTTCTTCCATGTGAAACAGATGAATTAATAATCTGCTGAACTCTATCCACATTTGAAGCAAAAGTAGCCACTATAATTCTACTATTCTTATGCTCATCAAAAATGTTTTCAAAGGATTTACCCACTGTTTTCTCTGACATTGTATATCCAGGTCTCATAACATTCGTACTATCACACATCAATGCTAAAACACCTTTTTTTCCTATTTCACCAAGTCTTTGTAAATCTATTGGTTGTCCAAAAACTGGTGTATAATCCACTTTAAAATCTCCGGTATGCACAATAACACCTGCTGGAGTATGAATTGCTAATGCACATGCATCTGCAATACTATGATTGGTTCTGATAAATTCTATTCTAAATTTACCAAGTATAATACTTTGTCCATAAGTTACTACTTTTCTCTTTGTAGATGACAAAAGATTATGTTCTTTAAATTTAGTCTCAATAATGCCCATTGTTAATTTTGTTGCATAGATTGGTTTGTTTACTTCTCTAATAACATACGGAAAAGCTCCTATATGATCCTCGTGACCATGTGTCACTACAAATCCCTTTACTTTATCAATATTATCTTTTAAAAATGTAACATCTGGAATAACTAAATCCACTCCTAACATATCATCATTAGGAAATGCTAAACCACAATCCACAACAATAATACTGTCCTCATACATAAAGGCAGTAATGTTCTTTCCAATTTGCTCAAGTCCACCCAATGGGATGATCTTAACGCTTCCAATATTCTCTTTTTTTTGCAAAATATTTCCTCCTACAATTTTCTTTATTCATTTTGTTCATAATCCGTTTCATAAAAAAATTAATTTATGATGTCTGCATCTTCCATAATTTCCGAGAAAATTTCCGCAAGCTCATTAAGTTTGTCATCATCATCAACAAATTCATAAATAGCTTCTTCATCTTCTTCCATAGAGATATCCTTTAATATATAAGCTTCCGCTTCATCATCATCTTCTTCATCTTCAGTAACGAGTAAATAGTTCACCCCACTAAGTTTTGTCTGTTCTACCACTAAAAATTCGATTTTTTCTCCATCTTCAGCTGTCATTGTAATTTTTTCCATTTTTTCTCCTATCATATTATCTAGGCTGGCTGTCTAAATATCCTTGTAATATTAGCTCAGCTGCAATCATATCTACGTAATTTTTTCTATTTTCTCGTCTGATCCCGGCTTCCATCATTGCTTTATCTGCCGCTACGGTGGTCAAACGTTCATCCCAAAGTATCACATCAAGTCCTGTTCTTCTTTCCAACATTTCTTTGAATTCCATTGTTTTTTCTGCGCGCTCTCCAAGAGAGTTATTCATATTTTTGGGTAATCCCAATACAATTAACTCTGCTGAATATTCCTTTATTAATTCCTCAATCCGTGCCAATGTCTGTCTTAGTTTATTTTCATCTTTTCGGCGAATAATCTCCACTCCTTGTGCTGTTATCCCTAAGGGATCACTCACTGCAACGCCTACTGTCTTACTTCCAAAATCAAGCCCTATTCTTCTTATCATCATAATCCTTTTATCTCTATATAATTCTTTAATAATTCTTCCACGATCTCGTCTCTTTCAACTTTCATAATCAAACTTCTAGCATTTCTATGACTTGTAATATATGTTGGATCTCCTGACATAATATACCCAACAATCTGATTTACAGCATTATATCCTTTATCTGTTAAAGCTAAATAAACCTGATCTATAATCTCAGATATTTGAATAGCCTCTTCTTGTTCTACTTTAAAAAATTGTGTTTTTTTAATCTCATCCATTCTATCACGTCCTTCTTCACTCTAGTACTATCATAATATAAAAATCATTTTTCGGCAACACCAATTACCATATCTTTTTGATTAACATCAATAATCTTTACCTGAATCAATTGATTTAACCCCAAATTAGAGTGATTTTCCACAGGAATTCCCACTTTAATATATGTATCTGTGAATCCAATATAATATTCCTTGTTATCCACTATTACTTTCTCTTCCAATAAAACTGTAACTATATTATTTAAATGTTGATTACGAAATTCTTTTGAAAGTTGATGGTCCAACTGTATTAAAATTTCACTTCGATGTGATTTTGTATTTCCATCTATTTGATTTTCTAAAGAATCTGCCACAGTTCCTTTTCTTCTGGAATATTTAAAAACATGCATTTCATAAAACTCAATTTTTTCCAAAAATTCTTTTGTTGCTTGAAATTCCTGATTTGTCTCTCCTGGAAAACCTACGATTACATCTGTTGTAATTGCTGGTTGTTGATAATATTTTCTTAAAATTTTGACACCTTGATAAAATTCCTCTGCAGTATATCTTCGGTTCATTCTTTTTAAAGTAGCATCGCATCCACTTTGTAGTGAAAGATGAAAATGAGGACATACTTTTTCACACTTAGATAACGCCTCCACAAATTCATTTGTTACAATCATAGGTTCCAAAGAACCTAATCGAATTCTTTCTATCCCTTTAATTGTATTAATCTTTTTAATAATATCAATTAATTTTATCTGAGGATCTTCTTTATCCAACCCATAAGAAGATAAATGTATTCCCGTTAACACAACTTCCTTACATCCACTTTGCGCAAGTCTAGTAATTTCTTCCATAACGTCTTCTACATCTCTGCTTCTAATTCTTCCCCTAACATAAGGAATAATACAATAAGAGCAAAAACGATTACAGCCATCTTGTATTTTCACATAGGCGCGTGTATGTTCAGATGGCTTATTAATATGCATTTCATCAAATATATGTATTTCTGAAATATTTTCTATTTGTTCTATTTCTATTTTTTCTTTTTCTATTTGTTCAAAATAATTTTGCAAAGTTTCAATCAAATCACTTTTATTATTATTACCTATGGCAATATCAATATCTTCATCTAATTTTTCACCTGCTGATTCCACATAGCAGCCTGCTGCTACAACCACTGCTTGTGGATTTAATTTTCTTGCTTTATGAATCATTTGCCTAGATTTTCTATCTGCAATATTCGTAACACTACAAGTGTTAATAATATATACATCTGCTATCTCTTCTCCAAATGCCACTATTTCATATCCCGCTTCTTCCATCATTTGTTGCATGGCCTGGGTTTCATATGAATTCACTTTACATCCTAAATTATGTAATGCACATTTTCTCATTTTATGGTAAATCTCCTATATATTTATATAATTTTTTGTGCAATTCAAATATTGACATCCACCAAGTATAATTGTACTATAATATTAACAAATTAGTATTTTAGAGGAGGTAAAAATTATGAAGTCACTACAGATTTCTTTAAACTCTATTGAAAAGGTTAAATCATTCGTAAATGACATTGCTAAATTCGACACAGATTTCGATTTAGTATCGGGTAGATACGTAATTGATGCTAAGTCAATCATGGGAATCTTCAGCCTTGATTTATCAAAACCCATCAATTTAAATGTTCACTCAGATGATAATGATGCAATATTTGAAGTTTTAAAACAATACACAGTTTAACAAATTTTCAACCCGGACGGCATAAGCCATCCGGGACTTTTTTTGTCTATTTTATCCAAATTTGCTCTGTGGTATCTATTGCAGTCTTTACTAATTCATCTATTTTCTCTTCTAATTTTACTTCTGATTTTTTTATAATATGTAACTTAGGTTTTGTAACTGGATGTTTTGCAACAAATATTGTACAACAATCTTCAAATGGAAGAATTGATGTTTCATAAGTTCCTATTTTTTCTGAAATATTAATAATTTCTTGTTTATCAAATCCAATCAATGGTCTCATAACAGGTAATGTACAGACTTCATTGGTCACTGCCAAGCCATGCATTGTCTGACTCGCTACTTGTCCAATACTTTCTCCTGTAATTAGTCCAAGTGATTTTTCCTCAATCGCAAAATGTTCTGCTATTTTCATCATATATCTTCTCATAATAATTGTAAGTTCATCATGAGGACATTTTTCATAAATATACAATTGAATATCTGTAAAATTAACAATATGAAGATTAATTGGTCCTGAATATACCGCAACTTCTTTTGCAAGATCTATTACTTTTTCCTTTGCTCTCTCGCTTGTATATGGTGGTGCATGAAAATACACCGCATCTATCATAACACCTCTTTTTGCTATCATATATCCAGCTACCGGACTATCTATTCCTCCCGATAAAAGAAGTGTTGCTTTTCCATTGGTTCCAACAGGCATTCCTCCTGGACCAGGTATAAATTCAGAATAAATATTAATCTTACTACGAACTTCAATATTCAAATGCACTTTAGGTTTATGTACGTCTACCTTTAAATCAGGAAATGCATCTAATATTTTTTCTCCCATATCAATATTAAGCTCCATAGAGTTCAATGGATAATTCTTTCTAGCACGTCTTGATTCCACTTTAAACGTAAAATCTTTTGTTGGATATATATCATTAATATAAGCTACAACATCTGTTGCGAGATTATCGAATCCTGTATCTTCCACCTGTACCATTGGACAGATCCACAGAATTCCAAATACTGTCTGCATAGCCTTAACCGCTTCATCATAGTCAAATTCTCCATGACTATCCACATAAATTCTTCCTTGTTCCTTACATATTGTAAATTCTCCCTGTACTTTCTTCAACGCCCTTTTAATCTGTCTACAAAGTGCATCCTCAAAAAGATATCTATTCTTTCCTTTTGTTCCAATCTCTCCATACTTAATCAAAAATGATTTATACATATTTGTAATTCCTTTCTATTCTGTAACCATGCCCAGATTATATATTATCTAGGACTATATTTTCTCAATACTGGTAATATTTTATTTAATTCTTGTATTGTATAATCTAAATCTTGTTCCTGTGTGTTCATAGAAAAACTAAATCTAATGGTCGAAGATAATAATTCTCTTTTCACCCCTATTGCTTGCAATGTATGACTAATTGCAGGTTTATTTGATGCACAAGCGGATCCTGACGATACGTATATACCTTTTTCTTCTAATGCGTGTAATAATACTTCACTTTTAGGAATTCCTTTAAAGCTAACACTTATAATATGAGGTGCAGATAATTCATCTGTATTCCCATTAACTACAATTCCTTGCATTTGCTCCAACTGCTTAATAAAATACTTTTTCAAACGATACATTTCTTGAATATCTTGTTCCAAATTTTGATATATCTTTTCCGCTGCCATTCCCATCCCTGCAATTCCCGCTACATTTTCAGTTCCTGGGCGAATTCCTTTTTGTTGACCTCCACCAAATGCAATCGGCCATATTTTCGTTTTATCCTTTACAAACAAAACACCAACACCTTTTGGTCCATGAATTTTATGACTACTAATTGATAATAAATCAATCTTTTCTTTGTATGGATTTATCCTGTATTTTCCAAAAGCTTGCACTGCATCCACATGAAATACAATGTCTTTATCAAACTCTTTAATAATTGTTCCAAATTCTTGAATTGGTTGTACACTTCCAATTTCATTGTTCACATACATAATAGATACTAGAATTGTATCTTTTCTCAAAGCGTTTTTTAATGTTTCTTTCTCCACAATTCCCTTTTGATTCACAGGTAAATATGTAACCTCAAAACCCTGTTGTTCTAGGTAAGAAAAAGCTTCTAATACTCCTGGATGTTCTATGGTTGTCGTAATCAGATGATTTCCTTTACGTTTATTTGCTCTTGCAGCTCCTATAATTGCCAAATTATCAGATTCCGTTCCTCCTGATGTAAAATACAATTCCTTCTCTGAAACTTTAAGTATTTTCCCTAGAATTTCTTTTGCAGATTTAATATATTTTTCTGCTATAAATCCTTTTCCATGCATGGATGATGGATTCCCATAATCCACTGTCATTATTTTATATATATAATCTGCAACCTCTTTTGAGACTGCCGTTGTTGCCGAGTTATCTAAATATACTTCCATTTTCTCTCCTAAACTTCTAAATGATACATAATAATTGACATCACTGTCATTCCAGCTGTTTCAGTTCTAAGGATTCTTTTACCTAAGGACACTGGCATTATTTTTTTATCAATTGCACTTTCTATTTCCTTAAGGTCAAATCCACCTTCAGGACCTATAAACACTGCAACTTGCATATCTTCATGTATCTGTTCCATTGCTAATTTTGTATCTTTCATTCCTTCTGCTAATTCATAGGGTATAATCCCCATATCCATAGTCTTCGCATATTCCAATGCTTGTTGAAATGACATTACATTTTGAATGCGTGGAATAACAGTTCTTCCACTCTGTTTTGCAGCACTTTCACTAATTGCCTGCCATCTCGTAATTTTAGACCGAGCTTTTTTATCATCCAACTTTACCACACAACGTTTCATAGCAACAGGTATTATTTCGTAAACTCCTAGTTCCACACATTTTTGTATAATAAGTTCAAATTTATCTGATTTTGGTAATCCTTGAAACAAATATACCTTGGTTGGCAATTCCTTATCCGAAATTAATTTCTCAATTATTTCCAATGAAATCTCCGTATCTTCCATGCTTTGAATACTGCATAAATAATCACAATTATCTCCACCACTTACCATAATCTGGTCTTGGCATTTCATTCTCAACACATTTTTAATATGATTAACATCTGAGCCCTTTATTATAATATGATCTTCAAAAATATTCTCTGTTTTCCCAAAAAACCTATTCATATTCCCTTACTGCACTTTCTTTGCTGTTATAGATACCCATTCGCCTTCATAGGTTGTCTCTAATATTTCAAAATGAGGATTTTTTTCAAATGCGAATTTTACATCCTGTTCTTTTTCTTTTATAATTCCTGAAGTAATAATAATACCAGCCTGTTTCATATGTTTAGAAATACTTTCCAAAAGCAAAATCACAATACCTGCAAGTATATTTGCAGTCACTAAATCATATTGCTCATATCCAACTTTATCTTGTATGGATTGATCATTTATTATATTTCCTTCGATAATTTCAAATTGGTCTTCTTGAATCTGATTAGCTAACATATTCTCCCTTGTTGCCTCCACTGCAAGTGGATCCAAGTCCGTACCTACAAGATAACCAGCTCCTAATTTCATTCCAATAATAGATAAAATTCCACTACCTGAACCAACATCTAACATTTTCATCCCTGATTGGAGATATTTTTGTATTTGTAAAATAACCAATCTTGTAGTCTCATGGGTTCCAGTTCCAAAAGCTGCACCAGGGTCGATTTCCACAACCATAGCACCTTTCATATCTTCAGGAACTTCTTCCCATGATGGCTTAATTACAATATCATTTACACAAAACGGTTTGAAAAATTGTTTCCAATTATTTGCCCAATCTTTATCTTCTGTCTCGTCTTCAGAAATAGTTGCTTCCCCCACGTCTACAAACATTGTTAATTCTTCCAATCCCTTTTGTATCTGAATATACATATCTTCTTTGTTCTTAATCCCTTCTGGATAATGAACTCCTTGATCATCTGATACAAGATAAAAGCTTACTCTTCCGACTTCTTTATCTTCTCCCACTTCAGGTAAGATATCCACAAACATTGCTTTGGTTTCGTTGTCTGTCAACTGAATATTATCAACAATTTCCACACCTTCCATGCCAAGTTCCACAAGCATTTCTCCAACAAGATCCTCTGCTTTTGTAGTTGTTAATATTGTAAATTTTCTCCACTTCATCTAAATTCTCCTATTTTAAAAATGCTTTATATCCACGATATGTTTCATAAACATCTATTTTACTCGTTATTTCATAAGGTGCATGCATACTTAGTACTGCAACACCACAATCAATTACTTCCATTCCATAAGTAGCCAATATATATGCAATGGTTCCACCACCACCAATATCTACTTTTCCAAGTTCTGCCATTTGATAAGCAACCTGATCCTTTTCCAATGCTTTTCTTAATCTACCTATATACTCTGCATTTGCATCATTACTCCCCGATTTACCCCTAGATCCTGTAAATTTGCTTAACACCAATCCTTTTCCCAAATAAGAAGCATTTTTCTTTTCAAACACTTCTGGATAATTGGGATCAAAAGCTGCATTTACATCTGATGATAACATTTTTGAGTTAGCCAATGTTCTTCTTAATGATAATTCAGAATAGCATCCCATTCTATCCATAAGTTCTGCTGTCATATTTTCAAAAAACATAGATTTCATTCCTGTAGCACCTACGCTGCCTATTTCTTCTTTATCCACAAGAAGGCAGACCAATGTATCTTTAGGATTTTTTTGTTCTAATATCGCCATTAATGATGTATAGGCACATACCCTATCATCCTGTCCATATCCAAGAACCATACTTGAATCAAATCCCATATCTCTAGCTTTCCCTGCAGGAACTGCTTCTAATTCTGCAGACATAAAATCCTCTTCTGAAAACCCATATTTTTCATAAAGAATATTTAATATATTATCTTTAGCTAAGGTATCTATTTTATCTTCTTTTTTGTGTTTTCCAATTACAGGCATGCTTCCAATTAAAATATTCAGAGCTTCCCCTTCCACAACTTTTGATGCTTTTTTATCCATCTGATCTGCTGCCAAATGAATCAGTAAATCAGAAATACACATCACGGGGTCCTTTGGATCTTCTCCAATAACCACATTAATTAAAGTGCCATCTGTAAGTGCAACCACTCCATGAATTGCCAATGGCAATGCTGTCCATTGATATTTTTTAATGCCCCCATAATAATGTGTATCTAAAAGGACCATTTCAGAATCTTCATACAAAGGATTCTGTTTAATGTCAATTCTTGGAGAATCCACATGTGCCCCCAGTATTTTCAATCCATTTTCAATTGGATCACTTCCTATATGGTATATTACAATGGATTTCCCCATATTAGTTGCATATACTTTATCTCCAGGCATTAATTTTTCTTTATACCTTATAATATCTTTTAAGTTCTTATATCCATGTTTTTCAATTATTTGAACACTTTTAGTTACACATTCTCTTTCAGTTTTACACTCTGACAAAAAATCTATATACCCATCACAAAATGTAAATACTTTTTTGATTTTTTTCTCATCACAACTATCCCATGCATTATTACGTTCCATAAATTACCTCCTATATATTAAGTGTAAGTTGCGTTTCTTCCTCTGCTTCAATCTGAAAGTCTGTTAACTTATCCTGATTGATTTCTGGAAGTTCTTCCACTGATTGTAGTCCAAAAGTTCTTAAAAATTCTTCTGTGGTTCCAAACAACAAAGGTCTTCCTGGTGCATCAAGTCTACCAAGTTCTGTTACCAAGTTGAATTCTATTAATTTATTTACTGCGTGGTCGCATTTTACACCACGAATTTTTTCAATTTCCATTTTAGTTACGGGCTGTTTATATGCAATAATAGATAAAGTTTCTATTACAACATCTGTTAATACATGTTTTTTAGGTTGCGTTGCCACTTTCACAATTCCTTCAAAACATTCTGGTTTGGTACACATTTGAAATCCATCTGCTATCTCTATAATTTTCAAACCATGTGATTCATTATTATATGTATCCATAATATTTCTCACAATTTTTCTAGTTGTAGATATATCTTGATCTATCGCTAATGCTAGTTTTGAAGTCTCAACAACCTCTCCCATTGTAAAAAGTACAGCTTCAATTATTGCTTGCATATTGCTTAATGTCATTTCCACATTCTTCCTCCAAAACATTTATATAAATATCGTCTTCTCTTTTTTCTTGTACCACTTGTATTTTCCCACTTTTTATTATTTCAAGTACTACTAGAAAAGTAACAATAATTTCCATCTTAGTATGACTTGACTCCAAAAGATTTCTAAAAGAAAAATTTCTATGATTACGAATAAAAGATTCCACAAATTCGGCTCTTTCATCTAAATTCACATCTTCTTTTTCAATTTTACCAAATGTACTACGAATTGGGTCAACCTTATCTTCACAGCGTTTCATTACTTCATTAAAAATTCCTCTTAACTTATGCAATGTAATATCTGACATTAGTTCTCCCAGATCCACTGGTTCTACATACGAAGATACTTCTTTAGGAATTGTCGGTTTCTTAAACATTGATTTTTCTGCATCAATTTGTCTATCTCTTAATTCATATGACATATATTTATATGTTTTATATTCTAAAAGTTTGTCAACCAATTCTTGTCTTGGGTCTTCTATCTCCTGTTCTTCTTCCTCTTGTTTTGGAAGAAGCATTCTAGATTTAATATCCAAAAGCATTGCAGCCATTACCAAAAATTCACTAACTAAATTTAAATCATCTTTTTCCATCCCTGAAATATATTCAAGATATTGATCCGTTATCATAGCAATAGGAATGTCATAAATATTCACTTTATTTTTATCTATTAAATGTAATAATAGATCTAACGGTCCTTCAAATGCATCCAATTTAACTTCTATTGCCATATATTCCTCCAAAGCCTTTGTATATTGCTTGTTTTTATATAAAAAACCACATTATATTGTACCTTTAATCTTGTTTGTTTGCAAGAATTTTAACTGAAACAACTTCAGGATGATTATGAATTCGTAATTTAATTGTATGAGCTCCCAATCCTCTGCTTAAAATCATCGTACTTTTATTATATATATATTCACCCGCATCAAAAAAAGGAAACAACCTTATATTTGTTGATATCAATCCCCCTAAAAATGGCAATCTCACCATTCCTCCATGAATATGCCCAGATAAAACCAAATCCGCTCCCCATTCACTATATCTATGAAAAAAATCCGGATTATGTCCTATTAATACATTATAAAGAGATAAATCCGCATTCCCTAAATGTTTATCTATCAAACTTTGTCCCATAATTGGTTTATGAGTTTTTAAGTAAAAAATAGAATCTATATTCACTCCAGAAAGCAATATTTTACTGTTGTTTTTTTCCAATGTAACCGTATCATCTTCTAAAAAAGTCATTCCATTTTCTTGTAGATACTCTTGAAACATTTTCCATCTGTCATTTAAATATTCTGATTTGCGCATATTACTTTCATGATTTCCAAATCCATAAAACACTGGGTATTTTTTACATAACTCCACCAAAAACAAACCCACTTCACTAGGATCATCTTTGTAATGACAATTAATCATATCTCCTGCAATTACAATAAAATCAGGATTTTCCAGTGCAATCATATCCTCTACTTTCTTCAAATTAATTCCATATATATTTGAATGCAAATCGCTTAAAACAATCATGCCTATATTATCTTCTACTTTATCTGTTTGGACTTCATAATAAGTCATATCAATTTTCTTCATTATTTACCTTTCTCTTCTATTCCGCCGCAAGCTCTTTGCTCTGAGGGGGACTTAGCTCTATCTTTTATTTTAAAATTGTAACAGAAAAGGAATTCTATTACCATACCTCTACGTCAAAGACCTGGACTAAGATGGGGGCACCTTTTATTTTCCTTGCTAAATAATATGTAAATGAATATAATATACGAGAAAGGTTGTGCACAAATATGAAATTATTCAAGTTATTAAGCATTATGTCCCATAAATTTAAAGAAGATAATTTAAGTGCTTTCGCAGCTGAAGCTACATTATTTATTATAATGAGTGCAGTTCCATTTCTAATACTTTTAATGACTTTATTAAAATATACCACCCTTACTGAAGATGTTTTATTATCCATTATGTATAATATCACTCCTCTTACTTTACAATCAAGTTTTCAAGATCTTATTAGTCAGATGTATGATAACACTACAACAACTTTTATTTTAATCACTTTGCTCTCCATTCTGTGGGCAGCAGGTAAGGGATTTGTCTCTATTATTGATGGCCTAAATGCAGTCTACAAAATCTCTTCCAAAAAAAACTGGATTATTGTTAGATTACTTGCAATTAGTTATACAATTATTTTTCTTATCACAATTATATTAAGTCTTCTTGGTTATATTTTAAGCACACAGCTTTATAGCCTTCTTGTATATTACTTTCCTTTAATTTCAGGATTTTTAGATCAAGCTTTTAATTATAGAATCATCTTTTCCATTGTTTTATTTACTTTTTTATTCACTTTTTTATATGTTATAATTCCAAGACGTAAAGCACGTATTCGTTACCAAATTCCAGGTGCATTTTTATCCGCTATTGGCTGGACCTTCTTTTCTTATTTCTTTTCTATTTATGTTGAATATTCCCAAAACCTATCTTTTATGTATGGAAGCCTTACTTCTATTGTATGCACAATGCTTTGGTTATATACTTGTATGTATATTTTTCTAGTAGGTGCTGAATTTAATTTACTTTTAGAAAAAGGTAAAAAAATACGAGAAAAGCAGACTCTTCTCAACGAATAATTCACTTTTAATTTTAAATATAATAAAAATAGACCTGTTACCAAGTCTATTTTTAAATAACCCAAAATGCCGGTTCCTAGCTTCTGACTCCTAGCTTACGCCAGGTGGGTCTCCGCAAATAAATTTCTGCCTTCCACTCAAAGGTGGCTTGACATCAGCTTTAAAGATATAGGAATCCCTTTAGTCAAATGTAGGATCAAAATATAGGAGTTGTCGTACATTTCAGGAAATATTTTGTTTTTTGTACCCTCATTATAGCTTATTGTATTTGTAATTTCAATGTAAATTCTAAATAAATACACTTCAATACAATTTGTGTCTGTATCATAAACAATTAGAACTCATACTTTATACAAAAAAAGAGGCTTCGAATATTCGAAACCTCCTTTTTAATCTTTAACTTTTATAAATTATACGATAATTTATACTGATGGAATTTCTGAAACAATCTTTTTAACTGCTTCTAAAGCTTCATCTGGAAGTTTATCGTAACCATCTTTATCTGTTGCGAATCCTTCAATTGCTTTTACACGATCTTGCATACGAGCTTTTAATTCATTAATATAAGTTGCATCTGAAAGATCTGGAGTAAATCCATCCCAATCCATGATTTCAATATCAGCAAAAGGTCCCCACTGTTTAAACTCAGCTTTTCCTTCTACGATTGTTTCAAGAACTCCTAAAGTATCTTTAGGTTGAACTTTCTTGCCCATGAATTCTCCTGTATTAACAATATAACAATCTACATTTTTAACTTCTACCAATTTCTTAAACTTCTCATAATCATTTACAAGAGGATATGTTCTAAATGGATTAGCATATGGAACAAATCTCAATGCATTCATATCAGTTCCTACAGCAACACGTTCTGCTGAAGAAGTTTTTGTTGCAAGTGTAGCACCCATAACAGAAGCTAAAGCTGCACCTTTTAATTTAAGTACTGGTGGAATTGTAGGATCTTTCATAATCCAGAAAATAGCATTTACTGGTTCATCAATTTTATCTACACGATTTGGTGACCAAAGTTTAGATTTAATAGCACGTCCATTACCATTTCTGATATCTTCTGTTACTAACTGAATCTTTCCATCTTCATCTGCTGTACATGAACAGTTTTGAACTGATATTAAGTACTTATTATCAGGGCAACCCGTAGGATAATCAGCTGTTTTATCAAAATAAGATGGCTCAAGTGCTACTGAAGCACAAGTATCTGTATTAATAATAAATGCATCATCATGTAATACTGTGATGTCATATTTTCCACCATGTTTAGCATGAGTAAGAGTTGATTTACCTGATCCAGAAAGACCAAATACTGAAGCTACATATTTAGAACCATCAGCTAATGTATATTCTTTCTGTCCACCATGACATGGAGCATATCCGTTTCTATTAGCCATTGCCCAAGCCATTGTTAATGTACCTTTTTTGTGTTCTCCGAAATATTTCATTCCAAGAATACAAGCACAGTTTTGTTCTGTGTCAAAATAGCAAAGAGTCAATGGATCACTTAAACAGCTATAATCAACATCTGGTGATGCAACTGGTGCCCACTGTGGATCAGAGAATAGATAAATATCAGGCTCTTTACCATCACCAATCATTTTTGATTCTTTATACATTTTTACATATTCATCTGACATATACTGGAAATTAAGCATCCAGTTATACATTACATTTTCATCTCCCTCAGGAATGAGAAGATGTGCTTTTGTCATAAATTCTGGATCAAGTCCTACATACACTTCTGCATGATACATTTTCTTGTTACGACTTTTATAAATTGCATCCATAATTACTTTGTCAAGCTTTGCAGCATTAACTCCTGGCTCTCCTTTAATACGACGAGCTCCTGCATAACGGCCAGTAACTGCACCATCATTAAATAAAAGAACTTTTGCATCTCTATCAAGACCAAATTCTTCTCCTCTGTATACAGGCATATCTGTAACTACAGTTCCTGGAGAATTTTTAGCTAACTCATATGCTTCTTTTAATGTGCTAACTTTTACTACGTTGTTGCCATAAAATGGTGCCTCGATAATAGAACGAGTTTTGGAAAATCCTGGTTTTCCAGCTCCAATTTCTGACATAGGGTAATTCGCTTTTGTTGCCATAAAATAGACCTCCTAATAAACAATTTTCCGCTTAATTATCGCACTATTTAACATAAAAGTCAACAATAATACAATAAAACTTTGGTTATTTTGTATATTTTCTATAAATAGCTTTATCTTGATGAAATAAGCTTAGAATATATGGAACAATCAAAAAAAAGATTCTTCAAAAGCCCCACTTTCCTTTGGTTTTATTTATATTTTTCAAAAAAATCACACTCTTGATGATTACAAATTTTTGCTGCTTCACTTTTTATATCACAATGAAAATCATGCATCAATTTATTATCTTCATCTCCATATTTTTGATATACAAATGGAACTTTTTCCTTCCAAAATTTAGTAACCATTATTTGTGGTTCATTTACAAGAAAATCCCCTATAGATGTCATTAAAAAGGTTGGAGGGAAATTAGACGTTACATATTTGGCAATATTTAATAAATTTAAATCATCCACATTTGTTCGGTCTTGTAGATATTCTTTCATAATCGCAGCTGTAATTTTATCCATTTTTGAAAAATCAGGAATCATATATTTTCCGCAATTTAATGCGATTGCTTGAATCTTTAAATATTTTGGTGTTTGTATATTATAATTTTTCGCATACTTTGTATTTGTACAAATATTCATATAAATACCAAGGGTATGTGCTCCTGCAGAATCCCCCACTGCATAGACCCTATTAAGATTCAATTTATATTTTAATGCATTTTCCACCATCCAACAAAACACATAATTCGTATCTTCTATAGGTGCTGGAAATTTATATTCTGGTGTAAGTCTATATGTAAAATTAATTACTGCAAAACCTCTCTTCGCCAATTCCATACAATAAAATCGATATAATTCTTTATCCCCATATATCCAAGCTCCGCCATGAACACTGACAATCACTGGAAGCTCTCCTGTTTTTAATTTAGGACGATATACATCTAATCTTTGCCATAATGGGTCCTCCCCATACAAAATATCCTTATAACTAATAATAACCTCGGGTTCTTTTAATCCATAATCTCTAATTGCATCATTTTCTTTTAATTCTCTTCTGAAGTTTTCAATTAAAGCATTCATTTGTTTCCTCTTTTTCTAATCGATTCCCATAATAATATAAAGGTCTTCAACTTCTCTAATTACCTTATATCCTTGTTTGGTTAACATAACCAAATCCAATTCTGTAATCTCTTCATCTCTTAAGTCAAGAATAACATAGTCTGTTTTTATATCTGAAGGATATCTATAAAGTTCATCTCTTTGTGTTAAGTGAGGCAGAAAATAGGTCCCAGAAGTTACAGATGCCTCTTTTGGAATACTTTCTAATGCAAGATTTATGGATTTTATATCATCTTGATTTTCCACATATTCCTGCATATAATCCAATCCACGAAAACCATTAATCGGGAATAGAATCAATGTAATACTAATTGCAAATGCTCCCAATACACTTCTAATATTTTTCGACAATTCTGAGTAATTCGAAATTGAAAGATAAAATAAAATTGCTAATACACCAAATGTATATTGATAATAAATAGAATATTGATATTCGTAGGATGAAGCTAAATTCACAAAAATCATAGGTATAAATAATATATATTTAGAAATTTTCTTGGTAATCAATGGCAAAAAACCCAGAGGTAGAATCGTATAAACCATATATTCAATTTTTTGAGATTGAAAACATTCATATATAAAATAGCCAGGATTTACTAATAAAACTCTAATAATATTTGTTAAGCCACCCGTACCATCTGCATTCATAAAATCACTATATCTAAATGTCTGTATTCCAAGTCCATAAGTTCCAATCATATATGTTAATCCAAGAAAAACAAAAATTGAAGATAATAAAAGCGCAAAGCCTTTTTTATACTGTTTCTTACCCATCATCCAAAACAACCCAATTGCCCCAAGATAAACAGTCGAATCCTCTTTAACCAAACATGTTAATATTACAAATATAACAACGCCTTTTATGTTGTTTTTTTCTATAAAATAAAATAGCCATAACAAAAAAGGAACCAAAAAGCAATTTTCATGTAGATCATAAAAACAGCCCGTTGTTAAAGCTGGATAAAGGGCAAAAAGCACCCCAAAAAGCATCGTTGCTGATTTACTTAAATTAAAATGTTTACACAAAAGATAAATAGGAATAATTCCACTGATTATAGTAATCACTTGTAAAATTTGCAAAGTAATTACTGTGGGAAACAAATAATATATGGGCAGATAAATATAATATATGGGTGAAAAATGCACAGAAAAATGAGACATTAAAACATTTCTTTCACAAGTAGTTACTTGTGTAAATGTATGCTCCATATAATAAAACATTTGTCCCCAAATACCTATATCATAAGTTCCATTATGGTAAGTAAGATATTTAAATACTGACAATGATCCCGTTGTAAATACATATACAAGTACAACTAAGATATATACAACCAATACAATTCCTTTTTCTTGTAATTGCAAAAAAGCAATTGATTGATATATCGCATATATTGATGCTATTCCAATGAAAATCGCCAATGCAATTATATAATTTAATTCCTGATTTTGAATAATGGTTAAACAGCCATAAATTGTCAATAAAATAAGAGGTCCAAAAGCTTCTATCCAATTGAACAGCCTAAAATATGCCAGCGCACAAAAAAAGAAGAAAAACAGCATAATAAAACATCCGTACATCCAAAAATCAATCTCATATGTAAAATCCAAGAAAATATATTCCGTTTCTGTTTTTATCAAAAAAATAATAGCTGTTAAAATCCAAGCCATAATAAATCTTACTATTAGCTTTTCTAAGTTCATGCTATGCTGTATCCTGCCAAAAATATCTTTCATATGGTCTCCTTTGAATCTCTCACCTAAGTCGTGTGCTTTCAAAACGGGCTATTGTCTGCATACAATTCAATAAAGAATAAATTCTTTTTTCCAAATCTCCCTCATCAATTGTAATATCCATAGATGCAGCAATATCATTGATCATTTTATCATCAATATATTTTTTAACACTTTTTAAATACTCTATTTTACTTGAAGTATTTGGTTGATCAAAAAACTCCATAAGCCTTTCATTGACTTTTATTTCATCAACTTTTTCCTTTTCTGCAGGCTCCTTCTTTTGGTTTGATTGTTCTGTTGTATTTTCTTTTTCATTTTCTAATATATCTATCTTTTCAAATCTATATTTTTGCAAACAATCTGGATATTTTTGATGGTCTACTTCACTAATAAACATTTCATAAGGCCTTATATATGATCTGAAATCTCCGTAAAGAGCTTGATATACCACATACTTTTCTGATGTTTCTGAGTGCCATGCAATTGTAATAATTTGATATAATTTATTTTTAAAATGTTTGTATATTTCCCCTTGATAAATTTGTCTATTTTGCTTCATATTTCACCTCTCAATTAATGATTCCGTTCATTTTTCATCTACATCATTGTATAACATCATCAAATATTTTGCAATTTGATATCCTGATGTCCCTTGAGTTTTGCCATAAAAAAGTCCCCATAAATTAGATTTTAAAATCTAACCTATGGGGATTCCTTGCTATATTATTATTTACTTCAACCACTCTTCTAATTCACTTTGATAAATTTCAAATGGTACTATTCCAACATCTAACAACCAAGTATGATATTCAATTGCATTAAAATCCGCTTTTAATTCATTTTCAGCCGTTTCTCTGAGATCATCCATTAATATATGTCCTATGGTATATGGTAAATATATTCCCGGATCTCCAATCACTGCATAATATAATGAATCCACAGTTTCTGCGTCTACTTCAATAAAATCATCTAAATAATCTGATGTTGCTTGCCAATCCCATCCTTCATAATTCACTCCCAAATCAACTCTAGAAACCATAATATATGAAAAAATATTATTCAATATAATCATTTGCCTTAAATCATCACTGATATCCAAATAATTCAAAGCACATGTTGATGCATATTCTGCCCATCCTTCGGTAGCCCCTATAAAATCAAGTGCTTTTCTAATATCCGGAACTTCCTGATTATTGTAAAAATAAGTAAATTCATATAAATGACCTGGAAATCCTTCATGTGCTAATGTTTGATATAACATCAAAGAATCATTTTCTACTTCCGAACCATTTACTTTTATATTATTTACTTGTATGTCATCAATTCTTGCCGAAACATAATATGCTATTGAGCCCTCTACTTCACATGCTGGATTTTGATACTCAATATTATAATTCAAAGTAGCAGGTGCCGGAAAATCTTTTCCCATTTCGGAAATCACATATTCCAATACTTCCTCCGGCTCATCAAAATCTGGTTGATATTCATAAGATTCTGTATATACATCCGGATTACTAGTCGCAATACTAATTGTCTCTTTTAAAGTATCGCTTAATTCATCATCTAATAGCTCAACCACTTCATCCATAGACATATTGGTACTTGTCTTCATATGTACCAATGCTTCATAATATTGATCTCCTTCTTCTCCAAAATTAGTAAGTCCTCCATCATTTACAGAACTCTTTTTTAAAGATTCTAAAACATCAATTGTACTCTGATAAATCGGCATATAATATTCATCCAAGTATTCTTGATCCATATCTATATATGCTTGCTTCTCTTCTTGTGTCAAGTCAAGTTCTTTTATCTTATCTTCAAAAGTAATACTCATAAAATCTTCTTCATCATCAATATATCCTTGACATTGTTCAATAACCTGATTTGTAATATACTCTGGCATAAAATATCCCTCTAAAGCCTGAACTTGTAAAAACTCAAATACTTCATCCATATATCGTTCCACATCTTTTAAGTATAACAAATAATGATCTACATCATCTGTATCATAAAATTGATACTCCACAAATACAGTTGAAATATTTGATATTAAGCCTGAACTTGGACTTAATAAATTCTGTACTTTTCCTGTTCCATTAAATTCCAATTGATTATTTAGGTACCAAAGCAACACATCATATGTTAATTGTTCATCTTCGGTGAGTTCTTCTCTGTTGTATGTTTTTAACTCATTAATTTCTTCTACTATATCTTGATTATCTGTTAAATAAAGCTCTGATAAATCCCCTAAATTATAATCTGAATCTTCATATACAACTCCGTATTCACTCGGATCACTAATAAAAAAATGTGCATTCAAAGAATCGGATTCAATATATTCCGACATTAATTGTTCACAATATTCCGAAAATTCTATTCCAACTGTAACTTCCTGTTGTTCCTCAAAAAATCCACAACCAGAAATTCCAATAATTCCAATAACAGCCATTGTGATTATCACATATGTTTTCCCCAACTTATGCTTCATCTTCTTATCCCCCCTACATTTTAGCGTGATTGCTTAATTAAAATAGACCAATTCATCCTCTGGCTTCTCAGCTTTTTGAATATCTAACGCATAAAGAACCACTCCGTCGCCTTTATATTCCTTTGTATATTCCACTTTTACTTTTGCCAGTAATTCAATAAATTCTCTATCTTTAAAAGCAACCAATTGTTTTTCTGTTGTTTTATCACATTTACATTTAACACCTATAAAACGTATATCATCTTCACAACAAGTCATTGCAAACCTCCCTGGAATAAATTGAGGTTTCATAAAATACTGTTTTGGCTTATATACAACAGCTTTACACTTAATGGTTTTCCCTTCATATTTTTCCGGATTGTCCATGGCATCAATATACCATATCCCATAATCCTCATCTGATATCTCAATTAATTCCTTTGAAATATCAAATGGAAGAATTTCTTCAATTTCATTAGAACTTCCATCTGAAGACTCAAAATACACCTGTGCTTTTCCATTAATAGCTTTTACACTTCTACGATATGATGCTCTATTTGAAGTCGCTATACAACGATTAAATACAACCATTTCAGAAGACTGATATTGATCCATCATAACTTGTTTCATATTTGCAAGATACATATCATAAGTCTCTGCATTTACAAGCGTAATTATTTGCGCAACATCCATAAATTTAGGTAATTTATCTAAATAGTCTTCTAATTTCCACATTCCATTAAACTCTATAAAAATACGTTCAGGATTATATACATTACATTCCTTCACAAAAAAATCTTTTACAAATTCCTCTTGACTATCTATTTGCACATATTTCGCATGATATTCATGTAAATCATCATTATTATATTCTTCTTCACCTTCTTCACAGGTAAATACTAATGAACGTGTTCCATCATTAAAATCCTCACTTGATAATGTTTCTTTAATAAACGTGGTTTTTCCACTTTCAAGAAACCCATTAATAATAAAAACAGGAATTTCCATACGTTCCCCTTCCATTCTATTGATTATAATTTAAAAGATTCGCGAATAATATAATCGCGAATCTTTAATTTTATTTAAGTAAAAAAAGTGTTTCCATCTGATCCATATCTAATTTAGTTCCTATTACACAAAGCTTACCTGTATAATCAGGGCTTCCATCTCTTAATTCATACTCACCTGGTACTGCATCAAAATTAATCCATGAGCCATCTTTTGCTGGAACAATTCCCTTAGCTCTTAATACAATTCCATATTCTTCTGTCTCAACCAATTTCTTTAAAATCTCCTGAATTTCAGATTTATCATATTTATGAGGTGTTTCCATTCCCCAACTATCAAAAACATCATCTGCATGATGATGGTCGTGATGGTCATGTCCACATCCACAAACTTCTTCATGGTCGTGATGGTCATGTCCGCATTCACAAGCTTCTTCATGGTCGTGATGGTCATGTCCGCATTCACAAGCTTCCTCATGGTCGTGATGATCATGTCCGCACTCACAAGCTTCCTCATGGTCGTGATGATCATAACTATGGTGTTGAACGACTTCTTTCAAAAGTTGAGCTTCTAATGAGGATTGAGTTAGCGCAGACATAATCTGTTCACCCTTTAAATTCTCCCAAGGTGTTGTAATTATTGTCGCCGTATTATTTTGACTCTTAATCAATTCAACACTTTTTTCTAATTTTTCTTCATTCATATTTTGAGTTCTACTTAATACAATTGTTGATGCATTTTCAATTTGATTATTATAAAATTCACCAAAATTTTTCATATACATTTTACATTTTGTTCCATCTGCAACAGTAATAAAACTTTCTAATTCCAGTTCTGCTTCAATTTTTACATTTTCAACTGCTGTAATTACATCCGAAAGCTTACCAACTCCTGATGGTTCTATTATAATCACGTCTGGTGAATACTCTTTGGATACTTTTTTTAAAGCTTCTCCAAAATCACCTACCAATGAACAACAAATACAACCTGAATTCATTTCTGTAATCTCTACTCCGGCTTCTTTTAAAAATCCACCATCAATTCCTATTTCTCCAAATTCATTTTCTATCAAAACAACCTTTTGATTTTTGTATACTTCTTCAAGAAGTTTTTTTATAAATGTGGTTTTTCCCGCTCCGAGAAAACCTGATATTATTGCTACTTTTGCCATATTTTCTTCCTTCTTTATCTAAAATTGATTTATTTAATAATATAACATTGAAATATATATTAATCAAGTATCTTACGCCCAATCCACAACATTCCCATTGAAAAAGTAGGAATACCATGGCTTTTTATATAATAAAAAAGGAGCTTGCGCTCCTATTTATTATATAATTGTCGTTCCTGATTTTCCAGAAATTCCATCTTTTGCTTTTTCCAAGTTAGCAATAATAGCTTTTCTATTCTTGCCTGCTAATACAAAACCAACTGCTGCATCTACTTTAGGATAGGTCGTAATTGCGTCTAATGTGTTTTTATCCAAGTATTGCTTCATTTCTTTTGCTTGTATTTCATCAAACACAACTTTATGGTCAGTTTCTTCTTCAATACTCAGTTTATCATATGCAGTTAAAAACATTAACGTTCCTGCATCTAATAACTCTGCTAATCTAGCAGCCACATAATCTTTTTCTATAATTGCACTTGCACCTTTTAAAACAGTTTGTTGTTCAAGTACCGGAACGCCACCTCCACCAGCTGCAATTACAATTTGTCCTGCATCACACAATGCACGAATTGCATCTATTTCATATATGTCCTGTGGCTTTGGTGCTGCAATCACACGTCTATATCCCTCTTCTTCTTTAACAACATAATTACCCTTTTCTTCTTCTGCTTTTGCTTCTTCCTCAGTCATATGTCTTCCTATCACTTTGGTTGGATTACTAAATGCTTTATCAAAAGGATCAACTTTCACTTGTGTTATAATTGTAGCAACTGTTTTATATATTCCTCGATTCAACAACTCTGTACGAATTGCATTTTGTAAATCAAATCCAATATATCCTTGGCTCATTGCTCCACATAATGACATTGGCGCAACAGTATATCTAGAATCAAGTCGTGCAAATTCAGTCATTGCTGTCTGAATCATTCCCACCTGTGGACCATTGCTATGTGTTATAACCACTTGATATTTTGCTTCTACCAAGTCTGCTATTGCCTTCGCTGCTTTCGTAACATTAACTTTTTGCTCAGGAAACGTATCTCCAAAAGCATTTCTCCCTAATGCAACAACTATTTTTTTATTGTCCATAAATGTGCCTCACTTTACTCTATATTATTAATCTATTATATATTATCTAATTCAAAA
>JBFHFI010000007.1:0-27404 GCA_041583675.1 Butyrivibrio sp.
GGTACCGGTACCACTCCAAGATATCCTTGTCCAATTACAGAAAAAGAAGCAGGAAATCCAAAAATAGGAAGACCTTTAGATAAAATATAAGCAACACCTTCCCAAATTGTCATAGCACATAAAGTTACAATTAGAGGAGGAATCCCTATTTTTGCAATTGCTAAACCATTAAGGAAACCTAAGAAAGTACTTAAAAGCAATGATAGCAAACAAGCGGCAACTGGAGACATTCCATATTTTACCATAAGGATAGAGCAAACTACATTAACCAATGAAATAATTGATCCAATTGATAAATCAATTCCTCCTAAAAGTAGCGTAAATGTCATACCCACTGCAGCAATACCTAAGAATGATACCTGACGTGCTATATTAAATAAATTTGATTGTGTTAAAAACACATTACTTACCATTGTAAAATAGACTGTAATTATTATTAGTGCTAAAAAAATTCCATATTTTTTAAAGTAACTTGGAAAATCTACATTCTTTTTCATTTCTTCTCTCCTAAATTAAGTGATGCATATTCTAATATTTTTTCTTGGCTAAATTCGTCTTTCTTTAATTCTCCAGATATCTCTCCATCTGAAAGGACCAGAATACGATCGGATAAGCCTATCAATTCTTCCATTTCAGAAGAAATCATGATTACTCCCTTCCCTTGCTCAACCATTTCTATTACCAACTTATAAATTTCATATTTAGCCCCAACATCAATACCACGAGTTGGTTCATCTAAAATTATTAAATCTGGAATAGTAGACAGACATTTCCCTAAAATTACTTTTTGTTGGTTACCGCCACTTAAGTTTTTAACCTTCTGTTTCATAGTAGGTGCTTTTATGCTTAATTGTTCCATATATTGGGTTGCAATTTTATCTTCTTTTTTATCATTAATTATTGAAAAACGAGATATCCTTTTTAATATAGAAATTGCTATATTTTCTCTAATATCAATATCAAGAATTGCTCCTTTCTGTTTTCTATCTTCTGGGACATATGCAATTCCTTGATTTATAACTGATTCAGGATCTTTGGTTATTATTTCTTTGTTATTTAAATAAATAGTACCATCAGTATGCTTTTTAACACCAAATAACAATTCTGCCATTTCTGTTCTACCAGCACCCATAAGACCACCAAATCCTAGAATCTCACCTCTTTTGACCTGGAATGAAATGTTTCTCACTCCATTTCCTGTTAAATTTTTAACATCAAGAACAACATCATCTTTTATACAATTAGGTTTAGGAGGGAAAGTTTCTGTGAACTCTCTTCCAACCATCAATTCTATCAATTGTCTTTGATTTGTATCTTTAACATTTATGGTTGTGATACTTTTACCATCTCTTAAAACTGTAATCCTATCACAAATTTTAAAAATCTCTTCTAGCCTATGAGAAATATAAATTATTGTAACACCTGATTTTCTAAGTGTTTCAACTACAGTAAATAGATCTTCAACTTCAGTTTTTGTAAGAGAAGCTGATGGTTCATCCATAAAGATAATCTTTGAATTTATTGATAGAGCTTTAGCGATTTCAACCATTTGTTGGTATCCAACAGTCAAATTCTTTACTAACTCATTAGGATTTATATTGATTTTTAATTCTTCAAAAATCTCTTTAGTCTTATCATACATTGCTTGCTTATCAAGAAAAATACCATTTTTTCTGATAGCACGACCTAAAAATACATTCTCAGCTACTGTGAGTTCATTAACAAGATTGAACTCTTGATAAATTACTGATAAACCTTTCTTTTCTGATAATTCTGGCGATAAAGAAGTAAATTCTTCTCCATCTATATTGATTGTACCAGAGTTAGGTTTTATTGCTCCACTGCAACATTTAACTAGAGTTGATTTACCTGCTCCATTTTCACCAATTAATGCATGAACTTCACCTTTTTTTATTTCAAGTGAAACTTCACTTAATGCAACAACTCCCGGATACAATTTAGATATATTGGTCAGTTCTAAAATTGGGTTTTCTTTTGGCATTCCAAACCTCCTAAAAATTGGAAAAAATCCGCAGAGATTTTTAAGAATCCTGCGGATATTCTAATTACATATACTTTTGATAATTAGATGCATTTACAGGAACGAATTTATGATAAACATTTTTTTCATGAGGTTCATTATTGTAAAGTTGTGTTAACCAATCATATATGATTACAGCAACTTCATCAGATGTACCTGTGTACATGATGCTTGAACGAATTGCTTCATTTTTAGACATTGCATCTAATTCACCTTCTGTAGCATCAGAAGCAAAAATACCAAAATCAGATGTTAATTTACCAGCAGCTTTAACAGCTTCGTTAGCACCAACAGCTGAATTACCACCAATAGAAGCAATAACTTTAATATTAGGATTTGCTTGTAAGAAATTTTCTGCTAGAGCCATACCATCTACATTATTTATAGCAGCACCTGTTGCAACTATTTTAGCATTTGGAGCTAAATCTTTGATAGCATCTTTGATACCATTCTCTCTTTCAAGAAGAACTTCAATTTGAGGCCATCCAATTACAGCTACTTCTGCAGATCCATTTAATTTTTCATTAATCCAATCAGCTGCAGTTGTACCAATCATGTAACCACAATCATAGTTATTAGCTAAGAAACACATATCAGCATTTTCAAGTTCTTCATCATAAACGAAAACACTTAAATCTGGGTGACTTGCTTTAATAACTTTTAGTTCTGAATCAATTGATGATTTGTCTGCTGGATGAACCATCAGAATATCAATACCACTTGAAACTAGATTTTCAATTTGAGTAATTTGAGTTGTTGCATTGCTATCACAACCTACATAAGTAAATTCTCCTCCATTTGCTTCAACAACTTTTTCCAAAGCTATTGCTCTTGAAGCCCACACCTGATTGGTTAAGTCTTGAACAGTCAAACCAACCTTCATGATTCCGTCATCTGCAGCAGCAGTTTCTGTTTGTCCATTTGCAAAAACACCCATTGAAATTGCTAAACACAAGAAAATAGAAATAACACTTTTTTTCATTTGATAAATCCTCCATTTATCTTAATTAATTATGCTTCAACTCACACCTATGAATTAAAGCACCCCTTTTTTATTGGCAATATTCCTAAATAAGTAGTTATTGTAACAGTTTATCGAAACGTTTGCGCAATCCTTTCGCTAAGGATAAACCGGCTTTTAAAATCTGTCAAACTTTTTTTTATTTTTTTTATATAGTCGATTTAATCCATTAAATCATAAGAAATTATTTCATTACGTATTTAAAGTAAAATATATGTTGACAATGCCATTTTTGTATATTATTAATAAGAAGAAAACGATTTACAATAAAAAAAAGGAGTTCGAAAATATGAGTGTTTCAATTAAAGATGTTGCACAACTAGCAAACGTTTCAACTTCTACAGTTTCGCATGTAATCAACAAGACAAGAAATGTTAATCCTGAAACTGAGGCCAAGGTTTTAGTAGCAATTGACAAATTACATTATGAACTAAATCCTATTGCTAGTTCTTTAAGAAGTGGAAACTCAAAATTAATTGGTTTTGTTGTAGCTCACTTATCTAATTTTTTCCTTGATATTGGTTTGACAATGGAAAATGAATTAATAAAAGAAGGTTATCAATTAATTTACTTAAACTCCAATGAAGATAAGGAAAGAGAAAGAGAAAATATTAAAAATCTTGTAATGCGAAATATCGCAGGATTGATTATCGCACCTGTTGATAGCGATTGCAGCTATATGAATCAAATTATTGGAGATAAATGTCCTGCTGTTTTTTTTGATAGAAAACCATTTGGTTTTGATAGAGATTGTGTTCTATCAACTAACTTCCAAGGAGCCTTTGATGGAACTTCTATTTTACTTGATAAAGGCTGCAATAAATTAGGTTTCATAGGCTCTCACTTTGATGTAACTATGAATGAAAGATTTGAGGGCTTTCGTTCTGCCATTATTCAAAAAGGTATTCCCTTTAATGAAAAATTAGTGAAATTTGGTTCAACACACAACAAGACTTTTAAATTATTAAAATATGGAGATTGCTATGATATTGCGAAAGATTTTGTTGAAAATCAAAAAGTTGAAGCAATCTTCTGTGGAAATGATATAACTTCAATAGGTGTAATAAATTATTTAAAAGAAAATAATATAAATGTTCCTAGAGATGTTGATGTATTTTGCTTTGATGATCCAGTCTGGCTACAACTAACATATAAAACAATAAGTGCTGTTGATCAAGATTGGACAGGAATTGCTAATTCAGTTATCTCTGTTCTTTTAAGTAGAATAAATAAAACAAATGATCAACCATTTTCAGAAAATAGAATACCTACAAAATTAATAATTCGTTAATTTTTTTAAATTTAAAGTTCAATAATTGAATCTTATATTGCTTGATTTATTTTAACTAACAGAGACTATAAATCCAAAGAAAAACCTGAAAATTATTATACTATTAATTATAAATAAGGAGTTTTATTAGTTTACTTTTTCCATTCTTGTATCATTAATTTGTAACAAATACTAATCAGAATATCCACATTTCTATTTATGGATATTCTTTCTTTAATATTTATTTCAAACGTATTATATAAATGATTGTATGGAAAATATTTATCTACATATTCAATTAATTTAAAAATCAGTTTTAGAATAAAAAAGGTCAGCAATCATCAAGTTCCCTCTCAATAATCACTGACCATATAATATAATTTAATTCCAAAGAATTCTTAAACCTATATTCATAGGTCTTTTATAAATATCACAAAATCTTAACTCATAAAACCCCTAATATTTATATGAAAGTAATCTTCCTACCAATTGTTTTATTCGAACTCTCTTGTGAGACTTTTGTTAGAAACAGGCAGTGTTATATTTGATATTACAAATTCTATTATCACTGCAGCTGTTATAAAAGCAAAGAAAATAACCATCATTTGAGAGTAAGAAAAATGATCATATAGCATTCCACCAACAACAGAACCCACAACTGTTCCAGCTGATAACAGCACTTCATGTGTTATCATTCTCTTGGTTCTGTTTACCGCACCACTAGCTCCATGGAACATCGATGATACATATACATATGCAAATAATACACCGAACAATCCAAAGAATACTGATAAGGAAATAATGGAAGTTGCATTACGTGCAAATAGACAGCTGAGACCAATTACAAATTGAACACCCAAAATGTAAAGTTTCTTGAAATGCCAAAAACTGGTTTTTGATAATGCATAAAAAACAATACATGTTACAACACCTCTGATGAGAAGAAGCAAACCAATTGTTGTTGCACTGTAGCCAATAGCTTCTTTGGCATAAAGAGGAAATATGTTGATGATTGCACCAAATACAATATATCCAACAAACACTCCTGTCCAGCAGAAATAACGAAGGAAGGTACTTGTGTCTTTTAGATTGCTTGCCTTGATATGGTCTTTTTCACTTTTAGCAGCTTTTAAATTAGGATCTTTATGTATCCAAAATACAATATTTAAAGCAACAATAATAAGAGTAGCTATTGCAACATAGAAAGGAAGAGTGATGCTTCTCTCTACCAAAATACCACAAACAGTTGCAGATAGAGCATTTCCCAAACTCCAAGATACGTTGTATCCACCCAAAACACTGTTTAGGTATGCTTCTTCTTTTCCTCTCGATAACCAACTTTCCAAAGAAGGCCAAATGAAAGAAACAAAAAAGCCAAACAAGATAATAGATGCTACAACCAAAGCATAGCTATTCAATGTAAACATCAATAAAGTTGAAAAAGCCATACCAAGCGTACCAAATAAAATTAAATTACTGGGTTTGTAATTTGTAATTTTATTTGATAGCAACAAACAAAATACACAGTATGAAATAGAAAGAGTACTCACTGCAGCACCAACAAGAGATGCCGATACGTTGAATTTAGCTCTTATATAGTAGACCAAAGCTAAATTGACCATAGCCTGCATCATCTGGACGAAAAAAGATGTAAACGTCAACAATCTAAATTGAGTCTTTTCTGGATTTGAATTCATAAAATTTTACCATTTCCTTATAACGAAGTACAAATAGAATTATCTAAATGTACTTTTCTTTCTCTAATTATAAAAATCAAATTAAAACATTGAGTTCTTAACAAGGCTTAAAGCACTTGTCTGTTTGTAAGAGACATGAATTATCAATTTAATTTTTATCATGATCAATCAATCATATTCTAAATTACATGAATTTATTATTTATAAAAATCAACTTATAAAATAACAAAAAAATATTGGAGCTGCTATATCTAATTTAAAAAAAACATAGCAGTTTCCAATTAAAAAGAATTGAACTTAAACTACTTCAAGAATTCTTCTAATGTACCTTCAACACCCAATTCATCAATCATCTTTTTGTATTGTGAATATTTAGCTAAAACAGCACTGTCAGTAATTCCATTGTATTCCATGAAATCTTTATCATTTTTGATCTTCTCTTGAAGTAAATCAGCAGCAGGATCTTCAATAGGAATTTCCACACCATTTTTATCTACACCTTTCAAGAACTCAGCCCAGAAAGCCAAAGCTAAAATCAATGAATCTTTTTCTTCTACTTCTAAAAGAGGTTTTACAATTGCATTTGAAATCTTTTTAGATCCATCGCTTGCCAATCTAAGAATTTTATCAGCAATGTTTTTGTTGGAGAAACGACTTACAAGTTTGTCTTTATATGCATCTAAATCAACACCAGGAACAGAACTCAATGACTTTGTAATTTCTTCCATGTAATGGTTTCTAATGAAGTCATTGATTAGAGGATCTGTAATACCTGCATCTACATCAGTATGTCCAAGAAGGTAAGATGGGTATGATAGAGCACTGTGAGCTCCGTTAAGAAGTCTTATCTTCATCAATTCGTATGGTAGTACACTTTCTACAAGAAGAGCACCTGCTTTCTTGAACATCTGTACTTCAGGAACATCAACATCTTGAACAATCCAAGTGATAAAATCTTCACAGTGAACTGCACATTGATCGTCAATGTTGTATTTATCAGCTACTTCTTGGATATCTTTATCAGATGTAACTGGTGTTATTCTATCAACCATGGTATTTGGGAATATGATGTTTTCGCTTACCCACTCTTTCATCTCTGGGTATTTGATTGATACGAATTCTAATACACAGTTTTTGAGCATGTTACCATTTTCTGGTACATTATCGCAGCTCATGATTGTTACAGGAGTTTTTGTTGTATCAAAACGTCTTTTAAGTGATTCAACAATGCAACCTACAGTAGATGATGGTACATCAAAGTCCTTTAGGTCCTTTACAATAGCTGGATGATTCAAATCAAGCTTATGATTTTCACTGTCGTAGCAATAACCCTTCTCTGTTACAGTCAATGTGATCAATTTTGTTTGATCTCTTGAAAGTACTTCTAAAACCTTTTCAGCATCTGTTGATGCATTTGCATAATCTGCAATGCCACCACGTACTTCAAAATACTCATTTCCAGCAGTATCTTTTGGAAGCAATGTATAAAGGTAATCCTGTTTTACCAAATTCTCTATAAAGCCAGGTTTTGATGGAATGACATCTATCTCATAAACACCTTCAGTATAAACCCCATCATTCATCAATTTTTCAATATATGACAAAAAGTGAGCTCTATGGAATGCTCCAAGTCCGATATGTACTAAAGCAGGTTTCAGACCTTCTCTATTATAATGTGGTACAGGAACTCCTGTTTTCTCAATTGCTGCCAAATTCTGATTTGATAAATGTAACATAAACTTTTCTCCTTGTTTTGCTAATCATAAATTGATAAAAAAGAACTACTTAATCGATTAAATTAATAACCAAAAAAATATATTACTCAAAAGCATCCCCCCTGGTACTTTTTATAATATCAATTCCATCAACTTACTCTTAACAAATTTAAAAACAAATAATTTTACAAGCTTTTTATAAGGTGTTATTCCTGACTTGCAGAGCTAGATTAACATTGATTTTGGTATCATGCAAGAAAAATATTTAATCGATTAAATAGTAATTTTATATTTTCTCACTTTTTTTGTATTTTTTTATATATTGTTTTTTTCTGTGTACTCAATAAGTTCTTTAGATAAAAGAATTTAGAAAATATTTATAATCTTGAATTAAAATTTATAATTTTTTTTAAATAATTATAAATTCGTATCTAATGTTTAGTAGTACTTAAATTTAATGGAATTTTGGATTAAAATATCATACCATATCTGTATTATTTTTTGATTTTGAACTCGAATATTTCAAAAATAACATCTACTCTCCCTATTTTTAAATAGAATAGTTTTTATAAAAATACTATCAAATTTCTTAAGTTTCTTATTATTTTTTGTGATATTCAAAAAAACCCACTTTTGAGTGGTTGCAAATAAAAAAAACTCTTGTATTGTTTTAAAATGTGTTATATTTTGAAATCATGAATAATGATTTGTTACATAGCAGTGCAATTATTGCGCCTTTTATTGCTTGGCTTCTAGCTCAAGCTATTAAACCTTTAATTTCAAGACTTTCCGGCGATAGCTTTAATTTTAAACGAGCATTCTCAACAGGTGGAATGCCCAGCAGTCACTCTTCAACTGTTGCTGCACTTGCAACGACACTTGGTATAACTCAAGGTATTGGTTCAACTGAATTTGCAATTGCAATGGTTTTCAGCAGCGTTGTTGTATATGATGCCATGGGAATAAGACAGGAAGCTGGCAAACAAGCTGAGATGATGAATGATTGGAGTAAAACCTTTTCAGAAATCTTTGATGAAGGACAGTTCACTCAAGCTAATTTAAAAACAATGTTGGGACATACTGGTTCTCAAGTAATAGGTGGCATAATATTTGGAATCCTTGTTGGATTTGCAGTCACATATGCTATCGGTTTTTAAATAAGGATTTATAATAATGATTAACAGCATACGAGGCTTTTTTATGGCACTCGCAGATAGTATTCCAGGTATTTCAGGTGGAACAGTTGCTTATATATTGGGTTTTTATGATCTTTTTATAGATAGCCTCGATAATCTACTTCGTGGATCAAATGATCAAAGAAAAGAAGCTATAAAATTTATTATACCTCTTGGAATTGGTTGGATAATTGGTATGGGGCTATGTGTTTCAATACTCTCCACCCTATTTTCAAATCATATATATATAATGAGCTCCTTATTAATAGGACTGACTTTATTCTCAATTCCGATTATTCTGAGGGAAGAGCGAAAGACTTTCGATAGAGATACAACATCAATGATTAAAAATGCAGCATTTTTCTTGATTGGTTTTATATTGGTCGTGATGATCACATATTTGAGTTCAAAGTCCTATTCTACAAAATCATTGGATGGTTTGAATATAAAGCTTGCTCTTTATCTATTTATTGCAGGAGACATTGCAATATCGACAATGGTTCTTCCTGGTATTTCAGGTTCTTCACTTTTGATGATTTTGGGACTGTATCTTCCTATAATAAGCGGCTTGAAAAAATTCTTCTCATTTGACTTCAGTGCAGTTCCTTCTTTATTCATATTTGGATTGGGTGTTCTCTTTGGAATTTTCACAACCATAAGACTTGTAAGAAAGGCTCTTGATAATCATAGATCAGCTACAATGTCATTCATACTTGGCTTGATTGTAGCAGCTACATACTCAATAAGCATGGGACCAACCACTCTTGAAGTTGCTCAGGCTCCTTTAAATCTTGAAACATTCAGCTTAATTGCTTTCATTATCGGGGGAATTCCAATTTTCATTCTGAACTATGTTAAAGCAAAAAAAGAGAATCTGAATATTATTAAATAATATACAGTAATTATTATAAACAAATTGATTTCTTTTTATTTTAATACATTTTTATACATTTATTTAAAAAATATACATATTTCTTTAGATTTTATGAATAAATATTCATGAATGAATTGACATGGAGTGTATATTTATGTAATAACATAGTTAAAAAAAATATATAATAATAAAAAGAGTGAAGTAATATGAGTTCAAACGATTACACATTTGATAAGAAAACAAGTGATAAATCAAAAGCTAAAAAAAAGTCAGAAGAAGTTAAGAAGTATCAAACAATTCAAATGACAGATGGTGTGTTGATTCCTAAAAAGAACGACGGATCAGTTGTTACGAGTTGGAGAATAACCTTTATCTTCGCGCTATCTCTATTAATATTCTTAGTAGTATTTGTTCCAGATCCATATAGAAAGATATTTCAGGTAGTATTAACAGGTACCCCTGTTACATTCCAAGCAACAATATTTGCTATCATTGGAGCTGTAATAATTGGTACAATCACCGGTTTGGGTGCTGTATCAAAACATAAAGTTATAAATATGATCAGTGGTGTTTATGTTGAATTGATTCGTGGTATTCCACTGTTGGTTCAATTGATCTTCATCTATTATGCACTTGGAAGATTCTTCAGCCTTGATGGAATGCTTTCAGCAATCATTGCATTGTCCATCTGTTTTGGTGCATATATGGGTGAGATTGTCAGAGCTGGTATACAGGCCATTCCAAAAGGTCAGATGGAAGCTGCTATTGCTTTAGGTTTGAGTCGTGCTCAAGCTTTCCGTTATATAATTCTACCTCAAACTTTAAAAGTTATATTACCTGCAATTGGTAATGAATTCATCAGTATGTTGAAAGATTCATCTTTAGTGTCAGCTATTGCACTGAGCGACATACTTAAAAAAGGTAAGGAATATATTTCTAGAACCTTTTTATCACTTGAAACCATGTTGATTGTAGCATTGGTATACTTAGTAATCACCTTGGTACTTTCTTGGTTGGTTGGTAAATTAGAAGAGAGGTTGAATCAGAATGCCTAATATTAAAATTAAAGATCTTGAAAAAACATTCTTAACAAAAGATGGAAAATTGGTAAAAGCTGTTAGAAAAGCAAACTTAGAAGTAAATTCAAAAGATGTTGTTGTAATCATTGGACCTTCGGGTTCAGGTAAATCTACAGTACTTCGTTGTGTAAACAAACTTGAAATTCCAACAGGTGGTTCAATCACTGTTGATGATTTGAATGTCACAGCTGCTGGAACTGATATAAGAAAAGTAAGAGAAGATGTTGGAATGGTATTCCAAGCTTTCAATCTATTTCCTCATCTAACAGTTCTTGAGAATATTACCTTGGCTCCTATTAAAGTTAAAAAAATGGATAAAGCCAAAGCTGATAAAATTGGTATGGATTTATTGAAGAAAGTTGGATTGAGCGAGAAAGCTTCCGCTTATCCAGGTCAATTAAGTGGTGGACAGCAGCAACGTGTGGCTATCGCTAGATCTCTTGCAATGGAACCTAAAATCATGTTGTTTGATGAACCAACCTCTGCTCTTGATCCTGAAATGATTAAAGAGGTACTTGATGTAATGGTTGATCTAGCTCACAGTGGAATGACAATGCTCATTGTTACCCATGAGATGGGATTTGCAAGAGCAGCTGCTTCAAAGGTTGTTTTCATGGATGAAGGCACTGTAATTGAAGAAGGAACTCCAGATGCAATATTTGATCATCCTAAAAATCAAAGAACCAAGGATTTCTTAGATTCCATACTTTAAATAATATATTTTTATCAAACAGGCTTGTCCAATTGGGCAAGCTTTTTTATTTGGTTTGCTGCCATATGAATTAAGATAAACAGACAAAACATTCAATTAGTTCACTACTGAAGGTGAATTGCTTTATGTATGAGCAAAAAAATTGCAGATTTATGGATTTTTATCAGCTTTTTTTAATATCTGAAAGCAATTTTACTCCTTTAAACTGATGTAACAGTTGATAAGAGTCGAAATTAATTCTATTTTATTCATATAGGGAAAGACAAATAATGAGAAAAAAACTACTGATACTACTGTGCACAATGATACTAATAAGTAGCAGTTCTTTTGCATCCTATGCAAAAATTACTTCAACAGTTGATAGAGATGAAGAATTATATAGTGCTAAAATTGGTTATCTAGGTGGTGTGCTGTTGGGGCAATACAGTGCTGGATTCACACCTGAATATGCTCAATACAAAAACCAGATAACAACATTTGGTAGCTACTCTTCAAATGGAATCATAAATTTTGATCAAGATGATCTGAGAAATAACAATGTTTATACAATGTTGAACGGCACTTTTTTCTTGATGATAACAGGATTGAACGAATCGAACATGCTCACTGATAGATTCTTTGATGTGATATTATATCCAGGAGAGTTCTATAAGATTAATAGCGATGGAACCAAAACCTACACAGGAATTAAAGTTATTGGATATTCTACTAAATATAAGATGATGACAGCAGAAAGTGATGGTACATATATATGGTCTGGTAGAACTTATAAATCAGCATATGATAACACACCTGTTTTGCACTGGTATGTAGGTTGGCAAGGAAGCAAAGACCTTGAACCTGGTATATATCAAGCCGACATCAAATATAACATAATTGATCAATCATAAATAATTAAGGAAAATTAAATGAAAAAAAAACTAACAATAACTCTGACCTTAATATTTATAACATTGGCACAACTTTTCGCTGCAGAGGCCTCCAATGCCAATATCTTAATTGGTTCAACAGGTTTGGGGCTCAGAACTGAAATAGAAGAAAAAGGAATGTCTTTCAACATCTTTGGATATTGGTCCAATCGTGATTTCGGTACATCTTTTAAATGGGGTGTCGATATCTCAGATGATCCCAATGTGACTTCATATTCCAATGAATTACAATTCATTGGAACTGGTGACTGTGCAAATGATGAGGTTGTCAACTTATATATAAGGACAGAACCTTTTTATAGAATAAGCTCATCCGTATCAACATCAATAATTCCAGAACCCGATGTCTATTATTTAGATTCCACCTACTCCATATCAGAGGTAGCAACAGATGAGGAGAACACTTCAAAATATCAGATGATCATTCCAGCAGGTTCTTATCCCAATGAGATAGTACTTATGAAATTTAAAATGAAATGGAAAGGCAGTGAAGAATTCAGTGCTGGATCATATGGCTCAACAGTAAGATTCACTTACGAAAGAGACTGAGAATATAAAATAATCAATACAATAGGACTTCAGATTAATTTCTGGAGTCTTTTTTTTGCTCAGAGCCTTATTTTTCTGATCTCACAGCTCAATTTTTTGAAAAAAGATCTCTTTTCCTCTGTCTTTTTTCATTATTTCTTCAACATTTCCATTAAATGTCATAAGTTTCAATTAAGTTGTACATGTAAAATAGCTATTTTAAGGCTTTAAACGGCTATTTTAAAATATTCATGAAAATAAGTTAAATATATTTACCATATTGTTGACATAAGTTACAATTAGAACTATATTATAAACATATTAAAACAAGGAGCAAACAAATGAAAAAATTAATTACACTATTCTTATTAACAACTGTACTAATTGCAACAAGCTTTGCTTCTTCAGTTAATATCTTCTCAGTAGTTGAAGAGACACCAATCACAGCATCAATCGCTTACAATGACACAGAGCTTCAAAACAACGAAACTTTAAACATTGAAACAGCTTACACTTTAGATACTGAAATTGCACAATCAACTGATGAGTTCTCTGTACTTGTAAACGGCAACACTTCAAACAACGAAACATTGAACATTGCAATCTCTGCTTCAACTTTCAAAAACGAAGACAACTTTGATTCTGGAATCACTCCTGTTCCAACTGCAACACAGGGCAATGCATTTGATTTTTCAAATTCAACTTTCACACAGAGCATTGATCTTCCATCAGACATCTACACAAACACAGTTGCTTCCACCTTCACTTTCAACTGGAATGGTAAATCTGCACTTCCAAACGGAACTTACACTTCAAGCATCACAATTGAAATCATCAATGCAAACTAATTTAAGAGCATATAAAAACAGAAGGCCATCAATCAGAAGTTGATGGCCATTATTATTTTATTCAGGTAGATCATCTAAGCAAGAAATGCCAGCAGGACAACTTTTCAACAAATGCAAAGAAGATATCATCTTGATAAAACATTCATCACATGCCAGTTTCTCAGCCTTCTGAGCAGAGAATTGCATACACACTGCAATAAAATTTTTACAAATAGAAAGAGATCAATCCTATAAGTAAAAATGTTTGATGATTTTTTGTAAAATAGACAACAGCAATGTAAGATGTGTTGTCATAAGTACTATTATATAAACCTCAAAATAAGCCGTTTTTTCTGTATAATATACAAATATTCATTGATTAGGTTCGTAAAAGTGGTTATTTTACAAAATATTCGTAGATATTTTTATGATTTAAGTTTAATTAAATGCAATTGTTGACATAAGATGATATTTGAACTATATTATAATCAAGAAATAAAAACAGGAGTAAATAAAAAAATATGAAAAAGTTAATTATCTTTATATTATTTGTAACAGTACTAAGTTCAAAACTATTTGCTTCAAACGGCAATGTTTACATTCAAAATTCAGTTGATGAAACAGCTCTTACAACTAGTATCAGATACAACAATTCAGAATCAACAGAAATCAACTCTTCCAATGATTCAATTTCAATTATTTATAATGATTCAGCATTAGATGACACAGATACAAAGACAACAAATATATTCGAAGTTTTAGCAACCGCAAATCTAAAAGAAGAAGCTACAATAGACTTACAGTTAGACTGTGGAGAATTCCTATATGGAACTATTGAATCAGGAATATACCCTTATGTTTTAGATGAAAGTTCAAACAAAATTACAGTAAATTCATCTACTGCACATAGATATGATATTGATGGTATTGTTATTCCAAGCAATACAGTACTGAACGACGAGGTTGTTTCCTCATTCTATCTTGAATGGGCTGGTGCTACAGGATTAGCTGCAGGTACTTATCAATCAACAATAACAATCACCATTACAGATGCAAGTTAGATAATAACTACTTAATTAAAGAAGCTTTTGCACAGATCAGAATTGATCTACTGGCAATGGCTTTTTTTTTTGCCTGAAATAGAGCTATTGTTTTCCATATCTAATTTCAAACAGATATTGGACAACATTTACTTTAAATTATGAAAGAGAATGCAGCTCTCAATATAAATATAATTTCATATCATCAAATGAAATATCTTTCATAGTGCATAGTAACTAGTCAAAATAATAAGAACTAATGTCAGAAAAACACTTGCATGGCTTATCAAATGTATTTAAAGTTATTTTAAGCGAGGTTATATTATGGAAAATATAAAAAAATCATGGTTAGAGAGAAATATTTCTCTCCCAGTTTTAATACATCCAGAAGCGGAAAGAGAAAATTGGATTTCACATGCGATTCCAGCAGTTGCTTCTGTTATAGGTTTTATCTATATTTTAACACAGTTAAATACTATGTCATCAAGAGCACTGAAAGTAGGAATGGTAATTTATGCGCTTACCAATATTTTGCTCTATACTGCGTCTACCTTTTATCATTATCTTCCTAAAAACAATAAGAAGAGAGTCTGTAGAATTTTAGATCACAGCAATATTTATTTTTTAATAGCAGGAACATATACTCCTATACTGACATATGTGGGTACACCTAAAGCGATGTTGCTTGTAAAGGTAATTTGGTTGATAGCTTTCATAGGTATTGCTTTCACACTGGTTTTCTGGGGAAAGTTAAAACCCATGCATGTAGCTCTCTACTTGATTATGGGTTGGATGATTGTATTCTTCTGGAATGATGTTATGTTTTACTGTCCTAAAGCACTTATAGGATACCTGCTATCTGGTGGTATTTTTTATACTGTCGGTGTCATTTTCTATGGTTTTAAGAAAATACCTCATGGACATCTTATATGGCACCTATTCACAATTGCAGGAAGTCTTGCTTTTTATATTGGATTCTTGGTCACACTTATTTAAAAAAGAATGAGAAATAAAAAAACTTCTGAATCTATTGCTGCTATCATATAATAGACTGGGCAATCCCCACTATTATTTGATCAACAGTAAAAAAACAGAAGTTTTTTTTATTAAGTCAAACTATTGTGATGCATATCAATGCATCACTTTTGTTTTTTAAAGCATGCTTTTGAGCTGGTTTTCCAAAGTTTCTCTGTTAATAGAACCTTGGTATCCCTGCACTACCTCACCATTTTTATCAAGAACTATGGTAATTGGTATGCTGTTTGTATTGAACAGATAGCTGATGTAACCAAGTTTATCTAAAATTATCAAAGTATCTTCATCAGTGAATGTTTTCTCAACATATTCTTTAATTGTTGAATCGTTCTCCCTTGTTCCATCGAAACTGTCAAAGAATGCAAATGTAACTTGATCTTTGTACTCATCTCTCAATTCAACAAAGTCAGGCATCTCTTTTTGACATGGAGGACACCATGATGCAAACAAGTTGATAACAACAGGTTTTCCAAGTGGTATCTCAGTCCAGAAAGTAGATTCTGCATTGCTTCCATAAAGAATTATTGGAATATCAGGGAAGACAGAAGAGCTCTGCTGCTCTTCTTCAGATGCACTCTCATCTCCATCAGAGGCTGAACTCTCATCTGCTGTGGCAGCATCTAAGTCATCAGCTGCTTGATCATCATCCGATTTCACATCAGTTGAACCGCCAACGGTCGGAGCCTGGACTGCTACTGCAGAAGTCTGACTTGTATCTTTTGTCTCATTCTCTATTTTAGTTACCTTATCTTGATTTATTGTAGGTACATACGATGCCACTGGAGCTTCACTTTTGAAGCTGTTATATCCAATAGCTGCCAATACAAATACTGCCACGATAACTACAACCAATATAATTGTTTTTTTATTGTTATTATTCATTTTAAATCCTTATACAAACAGTTGTGCTGGAGAATATCCAAGAACCATGAATATACCCATAACAAGAAGTAGAATACCACTTATTAAATTTACCACTCTGTAGTGTTTTTTTATAAAACTGAAAGTTCCTTCCAATTGCTTCATCAGTACAGCAGAAAGTAAGAAAGGTACACCGAGTCCCATTGCATAGCAGAAAAGTGTAAATACACCTTGTTTCAAGGTATCACTATTAGCTGCCAACATAAGCGCTGAACCAAGGAATGGACCTGTACAAGGTGACCATCCAATGGCAAATACTATTCCAAATAGAAGTGAAGAAAATATTCCAAGTCCAGTTGTTTTCATCCTGAGTTTGTGAGTGTTCTCCAAAAAAGGTAAGAACTTCAATCCAAGAAAACTTAGAGCAAATATGATCACAATCACACCACCGACTCTATTTATAACATCAAGGTGTTCATTCAGATATGTACCTAAAAAACTTGCACTTGCGCCTAGAGCTACAAAGAACAAAGTAAATCCGAGCACAAATGAAATACTGTTTTTAATCAAATTGTGATTTTCTTTTAATTCACCATCTTTATCTGATAATGTTCCTCCCGCAAGATATCCTATATATAATGGTATCATAGGTAATACACAAGGACTGATAAAACTTAACAATCCTTCTAGAAATGCCGTAAAATATGCCATATAAACTCCTGTGTTTTTTATATTATCAACCTATTGTATAATATATACAGTGATATTGTCACATTAACAGATATATAGCCATGCAGCCAATATAATGGACAATCTACAGAAATATTGAGAAGGCTGTGAAGAATCTTCAATAATTTATGAATAAACCTCATAATATCTGATATTTGCACCACAGAACGTTCAATTTCTTCATTTTTTATCAGCTAATATGTATTTGATATCTTCTATCTTTACTTCAAATACATACAAAAAACAGAAACAGAGTGAAAGAGATCTAAAAACAGGTCTCAAGAGATACAATATTATTATAATCATCAAAAAAGCAAATACCCACATTATGCTATATTTATGTAAATAAATATAATTATATATACAATATTGCAATTTATTGTATTTAATATAAAAATAAATAAAAACCATCTTCATAAAAATAATATTCTAGCTAATCTTTATGCATAAAAGATTAAAGGAAAAAAATTATGAAAAAGAAACTGTTATTTTTATTAACAAGTATTGTTTTGTTATTCTCTCTTACTTCCTGCACTACATTCAAAGCTTCTGGCTTGAGTGCAACAGTTAAAACTGCAGATTATGATGTTGTTGGATATATGGATGAAACAATTCATTTCAACAAATTCTTAGGAACATCTGGTGGTTCAAACCTTGCAAATATAACTGGAGATGCTACTGAAAGCGAAATTAACTCTGAAATTGCAGACCAGATATTCATGCATGGCGGTGATGCTATTATTAACATGAATATAGATTATGGTGCTTCATTCTTAAACCTGCTAGGAAATGCAATAACTTATGGTATCTGGGCTCCATCTAAAGCTCATGTAACAGGTACAATTGTTAAATACAAAGATTCTGTTACTATGTAACCAAAGAGTGAGATCCACTTAAATTTAATGAACTATCTGTATGAGCCAATCATTCAGGTAGTTTTTTATTTTTAACGGATTATAAATCTAAAAATTGGAACTTCAAATCTATCATAAATGGTTATTTTTGATATATTCAGAGTATCTGTAACCAGCTTTTAGCTATGCAAATATGTATTGCATTACTTACAAAAACTGTTGTTTTATGCTATGCTTTTTCTATGGCAAAAACGAAAAAGAAAACTCTTCCTCCTATGGAACGGTTTGATAATTATTATATAAATTATTACAAAGACAGATGGCCTTCTTTGAAAGAAGCTCTTTTGAAGAAGTCAAATCCAATTGAACTCAAATCAGATTTAGTTGAACCGTACTATATGGATGAAGCTTCTATTATTTGTGCCAATTTATTGGATATCGAAGAAGGTGATGCAGTACTTGATATGTGTGCTGCACCTGGTGGTAAGACTTTAATTCTGGCGTCGAAACTCAAAGGAACAGGTTATCTTGTTAGCAATGATAGGTCTTCAAAACGTAGAGCAAGACTTCACAGTGTTATCAATGATCATCTCATTGAAGAATACAGAGAGAACATCAAGGTCACAGCTCATGATTCTACAAAATGGGGAATATTTGAAAAGAATGTTTATGATAAGATTCTTCTTGATGCTCCATGTTCAAGTGAGAGGCATGTTCTATCAACACCTTCAGCCCTCGAACTATGGACAAGCAACAGACCAAAACACCTCTCCTACCAGCAGTTTGCTATGCTTGCTGCTGCCCTTGATGCAGTAAAACCTGGTGGATACGTTTTGTACTCAACCTGCGCCATCACTCCTCAAGAAGATGAAGAGGTCATTGAGAAGCTTTTTAAGAAGAGAAAAGGAAAGTTCGAATTAATTGATTTTGATGCTGAGTATTCTGAAAAGAAAAAATACGGTCAAATTATATTACCAGACACTGCAAATGGACGTGGACCATTATACTTTTGTTTGATAAAGAAAATGGAAGAGGTAGAGGAAGAAAATGAGTAAAGTTAGTATTATTAAATGTGAGAATTATGACAAGGATGTTGTTTTTGAAGCTTTGAAAAAAGCTTGTGATTCTTCTGATTTCCCTGATATTGAAGGAAAGAGAGTTCTTATAAAACCAAATCTTTTATCAGATAGCAATGTAGATAAAGCCATCACTACAAATCCAGAAGTACTTCGTTCCATGATCAATTATGTGAAAGCAAAGAACCCAAAGTCAATTATTGTTGGAGATTCTCCTGCTCTTCATAAATCAGGGATGACTCCAACCAATTCTGGCCTTTATCAGGTATGTGAAGAAGAAGGTGTTGAATGGGTCAATTTTTTAAAGGGCTCTTTTAAAGTAAAACTTCCTATTATTAATAAGAAGATCACACTGACTGATACCCTCAATGATATTGATGTGTTGATCTCTCTTCCAAAATTCAAGACACATGAATTGATGATTGTTACTGGTGCACTTAAAAACCAATTTGGTCTTGTTCCAGGTTTTCATAAAAGTCCTCAGCATGTAAAATATCCAAGCAAGGATAACTTTGCGAAGATGATATGTGGTATTCACACTCAAGCAAAAGTTGGATTTGCTCTTATGGATGCTGTAATTGGAATGGAAGGTGCAGGTCCAGGAAATGGTACACCAAGACAGGTAGGTGTTCTCATTGCAAGTAATGATTTACTTGCTGTTGATATAGCACAGGCTACAATTATGGGACACAGTCCTTTAGATATACCAATCATTAAATGTGCAATTCTAAATCAACTTACCGATACAAGAAAGCTTGATGACATTGAATATACTGATATCAATCCAAATGATATGATCATTTCTGATTATAAGAGAATTGTTAAAAACAAGAAAACTGAAAATGGACAGAGAGCAACTCCTACATTCATTCCAGAAAAATGTATTCTGTGTAGAAAATGTGTTGAGGTTTGCCCTGCTTCTGCTTTGAGTGTTGTAGACAAGAAGATACAACTCGACAGGAGTAAATGTGTGATGTGTTACTGCTGTCATGAAGTATGTCCTGCACAAGCTATTGAAATCAGAAAATAATTAGAAAATGCACAGCATTGTTCGCCGAGGTCTTTCCTTGGCGTTTTTTTATGCCCTATAAATACTTACTGTTTTCATTCAATATTTCTTTTCTCTGTACACTATATTGGTGTTTAGTTTAATTATGTTTTTTATTCTTCAATGCATTAGATATTTTAAATTTTCAAAGTTTATTTTTTATATTTATGTTATAGTGCCTAAGACTTTTTATATTTTTGAGGTTGATATTAAGTGATAGATTTAAAGAAAGAATTAAACAAAGAACAATACATAGCAGCATCAACAATTGAAGGACCTGTCCTTATTATTGCGGGTGCCGGTTCAGGTAAAACAAGAATGCTTACCTACAGAATTGCTCATATGCTTGAAATGGGCATTGCCCCTAAAAATATTTTAGCTTTGACTTTTACCAATAAAGCTGCATCTGAAATGAGTGATAGAATTGAACAGCTAACAGGTTCAAAGCAAAAAGACCTCACAAGCACGACTTTTCACTCTTTTGGACTGGGGCTGTTGAAACAGCACATCCAACATTTGGGTTGGAAGAACAACTTTACTATTTATGATAGCAATGATAAAACTGCTTTGATAAAGCAAATTGTAATCACATTGGGTTTTCCTTTGGATTCAGTTGATATAAGAGAGTTAGGTGAGATTATATCCAAGGTAAAAACAAAAAGAGCTATTATTTCTGATAAAACAGCCAACAATACAAAGTTGATAATAGATGAATATGAAAAACATCTAAAAGCATTCAATGCTGTTGATTTTGATGATTTGATTGTCAAACCTCAGGTCATCTTTTCAAAATTTCCTAACATTCTTGAAAAGACTCAAAATAGATTTCAGTATATTTTGGTTGATGAGTTTCAAGATACATCAATCACTCAGTATGATATGATCAAATCTCTTGCTATTGGCTCTAGAAATCTATGCGTTGTTGGAGATGATGATCAGAGTATATATTCATGGCGTGGTGCTAACTATCAAAATATCATAAAATTTGAACAGGATTTTCCAGAAAGAAAAGAGATCATGTTGGAAAGGAACTATCGCTCAAGCAAGACAATTCTTGAGGCTGCCAACAATCTTATAATCAACAATAAAGAGCGAAAAGAGAAAAAACTATGGACCGAAGAGAATAAAGGCTCCTCAATTTATTTGATGCATCCAGCAAATGGAGAGATGGAAGCTGCATCTGTAACACAGGCAATTATTGATCAACACTTGAAGGAAGGCAGAAATCTCAATGATTTTGCTATTCTCTCACGAACAAACTCTTTGATTCCTAACTTTGAAACAGCTCTCATGGAAAGAGATATAAATACAAGAGTTACAGGTACTCAAAGCTTGTTTGATAGAAAAGAAATCAGAGATATTGTCAGTTACTTGAAGGTAATTGCAAATCCTGATGATGATGTCAACTTTTTGAGAGTCATCAATACTCCTCGAAGAGGAATTGGTAGAGTTACTGTTGAAAAAATAAGAAAGGTAGCTGATGCTCATAACATGTCTCTATACAGTGCTCTTTGCTATATGGCGACTTCTACAGATCCATCTTTGCGAGATAGCACAAAGAAATCCCTCTCTCGTTTCATGGAGTTCATGGAGTACTACACAAATAAATTTGAAGAAGAAGAAGGTCGAAGAAATCAGGTTCTAAGAAACTTGATTAAAGAAATAAACTACAGAGATTATTTGATTGAACTCAATGACACTGAAAAAGCTGTTAACTTCAAACTCAAAGGTATAGAGATACTCTGCAGCATGCTGGCAAAATGGGAAAGAAATCCTTTCAATGAAGGCAAAGATATGCAGTCGTGGATCAATCGTATAGCATTGAATGGTAAAGAGAACCAGGAAGATAATAAAGGTGCTGTAAATTTGATGACAATGCACGCAGCAAAAGGTCTGGAGTTTGATACTGTTTATTTAGTTGGAATTGAGGACCACATCATTCCAAATCAAAGAAGTTTGGAAGAAAACCCTCTAAACATTGACGAAGAGCGCAGACTTTTCTATGTTGCTATAACAAGAGCAAAAAGAAAACTGATAATCAGTTCTTGCCGAAAGAGACAAAAAGGCAAAGATTTGATGTTGAGTTTGCCTTCAAGGTTTCTCGATGAACTACCTAAAGAGTTGATTGATGAGCAAGATCCTAATAAAATTGCAACAAAACAGGAAATAACGGGCAGTTTTGCTGCACTAAAAGCTAGGCTTGCAAAAAAACAGCAACCTTCTGAATAAAATTGATAAATATTTTTTGGAGAAAATAAATGAATAAACAATTAGTAGAAATTACTAACAAAGCATTAGATGCAAAAATTTGGGAATTCCTAGGTTCCAATGATATCTTTGCTGTAGAAAAAGACGGTGTGAGATATTACATCTACTGCTCAAATACAGAAATACCTCTATCCATCAGAGTTATGAAAGGTGAAAAGCAACTTAAATCATTGACATCTCTTTTTGATTTTGATGATACACAGAAGACAGATATGGAAAATTTTGAAAACTTCATGACATTGGAATGCATGGAATTGAATCTTTTCTTGCCTGTTGATATGGAAGAAGATACCAAAAGAGAGATAGAGGCTCAGGGCTTCTCTATTAAAGACCAATCATACAGTCCATTATTTTCCGTTGCAGAAAAGAACACTCTAAGACGTAATTTAATTGCTGATGAAGAGACCACTTTGACAGCAATATTGAAGGCACTTATTGAATCTAAAAAATATTTCTCAGCTTTTGGAAAAACTTCAGCAACATCTTCTTTCCAAACTTGGTTTGATTCTTTGAAATTAAAAGATAGTGATAAGGTAGATTACATACCTCTTGCTAAAATTGAAGGCAGTGATGTTTCTTTTGTGGCAGAACCTTTTGATTGGTACAGTTTGGCTCCTACAAAAAAAGATTTACCATTGATTGAAGTTCCATCTCCAATGGTCGAAGAAGTTAAGAAAGCAAAGAAACTTAAAAGTGCTATCTATGACTTTGAAATATACTTATTACCAGCTCCTTTCTCAGAAGATGAAAACAGCAAACCTCAATATCCTTATGCTTTCTTGTTGACTGACAAGAAAACAAAAGAAATAATTGATCTGCAGTTGGAATTCGATCTTCTAAAAGAGATGAAGACTTACCCTGTTATAATTCTTGATGTATTTGCTAAAAATGGCAAACCTCAAGCAATTCATTGCTACAGTGAGAGAGCTTACAATTATCTCAGTGGTGTTTTAAAGGGCTGTGACATCAATATAATGCAAGAAAGCATGAGTGATGAGTACATGGATTTTGCCCTTCAATTACCACACTTACTTCAAGCAGGTGGAAAGGCTCATGATCATTCAGAGCATGAAGGTCATGATTGTTCTTCTGAAGGTTGTGATTCTTGTGGTTGTGATGATTGCAAATAATATAGAATAAATTTCGGCTGTTAAAATTATGTAAGATAGTTTTAACAGCCTTTTTTTTATAAGTCCAGAGAGTAAATTGCACCTTCATATGCTTTCAAATAAATACCATTTTTATCAACTTCCGAAGCTGAATTCAAAGATCTTGTTGAAAAGATATATTTGTTTGTCATAAGCGGTAATCCGATATCAGCCAACTTTATATGTCTGTGGTTTTTTGAGAAATTCAACATTATCAAAAGAGCATCATTTTCAGTTGTTCTTATATAGCAGATTATATTCTCATCATGTACATCAACAAATGTAATATCACCACTGACAAGAGCTTCATGTTCTTTCCTCAATTTTATGAATTCTTGATAATAGTGAAGCATGGAAGCCTCTTTTTTCTGCTGTGTCTGCACACTATTTGCTTCTTTATTGGCCAACGGTAGGTATGGTTTCACAGTTGAAAAACCTGCATAATTTTCTAAAGTCCAAAGCATTGGAGATCTTGCACCATCTCTACCTCTATTTTTGAATATACCTTTCTTTCCCACAATATCGAGAGCTTGAGATTTTGAAACATTGGAATCTTCCATTCCTAGTTCCTCACCATAATAAATAAAAGGTGTTCCTCTTTGTGTTAGATTGAACATTGCAGCCAATCTAGCTCTTGTTATATTGCCTTTGAATCTGGTTCGAAGTCTTGTTTTGAATTGATTGGATATAACCCAAGCTGGCCAACTGGTATCAGTTGCATTGTACCAACGCTGAGCTGCTTCTATCCAAATTTTAGGCCTGAATTTTGTATTGATGAATGTGTAATCAAAAACAAGGTTCATCTCGTCTTTCACCCGCCCACCATAATATGATGCAGCAAGTTCCGGTTCACCAGGCATCTCAACAATTACCTCACCAAGCAATATCTTCTCTTCACCCTCATACTCTTTGCATATTTCTCTGAGCTCTTTTGCTCTTCTATGAGAAAAAGGACGATTTCTATCAAATATATGTCTGTGAGAATAATATCCTCTGTTGAATAGACCTCCAGGATATTTGGGATTATCTCTTAAATCTTTATCCTTAACCACCATATTGATAGCATTGCAATTTATACCATCAACACCACGGTCGAACCAAAAGCGCAATATATCAGAGAACTCATCAATTACTGCCTGGTTTCTCCAGTTCAAATCAGGTTCTTCTTTTGAAAAAGAGTGCATGTAGTATTGACCTCTGCTTTCATTGAAAGTCCAAGCCTTACCACCATTTCTTGATAACCAGTTATTTGGTATTTCATCTGACCAGATATAATATTCACTTTTATCATTATCTTTACTGCTGCAACTTTCTTTGAACCATGGATGAGCATGCGAGGTAAAATCTACAGGAATATCAATTATCAATTTCAAGCCATTATCATGAACAGTTCTCACCAAAATATCAAAATCCTCAATTGTTCCAACATAAGGATCCACTTTTTTAAAATCGATAACATCATAACCACTATCAAGGAATTCAGTTTCAAAAAAAGGAGATAAACTTATTGCACCAACTCCTATGGATTTAACATAATCAATGCGAGATGTTATACCATTTAAGTCCCCTATTCCATCGTCATTAGTATCTTGGAAACTTCGTGTAAAGATTTGATATATAACCTCTTTCTGCCACCATGCTAATTCCATCATTATACTCCAAATTGAATGTCTGTTTTTTTATTCATTATAGCATCAATATATAAAAAATAAAGAAATTTAAAAATCTAAAAAAAGAAAAATATATTGAAATTTATTATGAAGTTATTTTATTAAATTATAATATATCATTCCTAATTAGGATTATAATTGTTTGCTTATTATAATCAGCTCAATAAAAAAAATGCTCCTATCTAGAGGAACATTATTTTGTATCATGTACTAATATAAATTATTCGTTATCATCTTCAGTGTTGAATTTAAAATTCTTTTGAAAATACTTAAGTGCAAATCTTAGTCCAGAAGCCCATCCAAGCCCCATTTCACTAAACTGAGATTCCAAAGAATCTTTGAAAGATGGTTCAATTGAGAAGGTTGTTAGAATCTTCTTTTCTTTTGTGTTAGAGCTTTTTGCTTTCTCACTGAACAATTCAGCAGCTCTGTCTTCTGTTCTTTTCTCGCTTTTCTTTAGTGCCATTTGCTTAACTCCAAATCTCTTTTTCCATCAACTCAAAAGCTTTTAAAGTTCTATCCTTCAAACCTTTTCCCTTGACTCTATATAATTGAGGCGCAATTTTCAACTCTTGTGATTTCCTGAAAACAGGATCAACAGGAATTTGATAAATTCTAAAATTACCTTTCTTTGCTGATTTATAAATATCTCTATGCTGCTTAATTCTTTCATCATATGAATTAATTACAACTTTTTTATGTACAATTGGTGATCTAAAATTCTTTTTAAGTTTTGCTAACTCATCTATAAAGATTTCAAGCCCATCTAAGCTAAAAGCTTCAGGTGTCATTGGAGTTATAACCTCATCACTAGCAATAAGTGCTGATTTTTCAAGTCTTCCAAGTCCAGGAGATAAATCTAAAATTACATGTTCAAATTTACCTTTAAATTCTTGTATCAAATCTTGTATTACAAAAGGTTCATCAGCTAATTTTGTTTCTGAATATAATTTTAAAGTTCCACCAATACCAAATGTAGGTAGAATAAATAAATTAGGAATTCCTGTTACCGGAACAATAGCATCATCCACATAACATTTTCCTTGTACAACATCAGCTAATTCCCAATGAGGGGTTTCTGATAAGAACCATGATGATGCATTACCTTGTGGATCTAAATCTACCAACAATGTAGGAACCCCAGCGAGAGCCGATTGGCATGCCAATGTACCTGATATAGTAGTTTTTCCGACCCCACCTTTCTGTAGGTGAAATGCAATAGTTTTTGTCATTTTTTTTAAACCCTTTTGTATAAAAGTATCACACCTAAAGTTGTATTACAACTATTATTTACAAAATATTAAATTATGAACATATATTAAATATTATAGACTCAATATAAATATGTTATAATTTTTTATTAAAATGATACTATTATGATACAAATTTTTTTGTTTGAAGATTTAGTAAAAGTAATAAATATTCTCAGTTATTTTATTACTTAGTTTTTATTCTTTCAAGTCCTTTTTCCTTATTTAAGAAATCGAACTGATATATATTAAATAAAATCACTGAAAGTAAACATGAATTTTTATTTCATGATATTTAAGGGGGAAACTTTCAGTGATATAAAAAGCATAATAATGTTTACCCAATAAACTACAAACAATTATTATAACTCTGTATTATACTTCATGATACTACATATTATAGAATTTGTAAAAAACTATTTTCATTTTTTTATTCTTATTCAAAATATTTCAAGTTTATTCATTAAATATACATAAACATAGACTAAAGTTTCTTTTTTATGTACTATAACAGATAAATAAAATACTAATATCATTTAATGCAAACAATTAAATGA
>JBFHFI010000008.1:0-25863 GCA_041583675.1 Butyrivibrio sp.
ATGTCTTTTCCACCAACTATGGCATGTAATTCTGCCAAATCATTTGGTACAACCCAATCCAATGTAATATTAGAAAAAGGAGCTTGTGTTCCCCATCTACTTGGTGTATTTACCCCATAGATAAAAGATTCTATAGATTTTTTAACTTGTTTGTAAGTAAGATTATCTACTTTTACAAATGGTGCTAAATAAGTATCAAAAGAAGAAAAAGCCTGAGCCCCTGCCCATTCATTTTGCATAATTCCTAAAAAGTTAACCATTTGATTACAAAGACTTGCCAAATGAGACGCTGGCGCAGAAGTAATTTTACCTGGTATTCCACCAAGCCCTTCTTTAATTAATTGTTTCAAAGACCATCCAGCACAATATCCAGTAAGCATGGATAAATCATGGATATGAATATCTGCATTACGATGTGCCTTTGCAATCTCATCATCATATATTTCTGACAACCAATAATTTGCAGTGATTGCTCCTGAATTGCTTAAAATCAATCCTCCTACCGAATATGTAACTGTTGAATTTTCTTTTACTCTCCAATCCGTTACCTTCACATAGCTATCTACAATTTCTTTATAATCAAGAATTGTCGATTTCATATTACGTAATTTCTCTCTTTGTCTTCTATACAAAATATATGCTTTCGCAACATCCGAATACCCTGCACTAACCAAAACTGATTCTACACTGTCTTGAATATCTTCAACAGAAATAATTTCGCCTACTATTTTAGGTTCAAAATCTGCTGTTACTTTTAATGCAAGAAAATCAATAACATCTTGATTGAAATTTCTTTCACATGCTTCAAATGCATGTGTAATTGCCTCACTAATGATTGTTAATTCAAAATTAACAATACGGTCATCTCTTTTTTTAACTTGATACATGAAACCCCCACCTCTCAAATTTCTCTTGGAACACAATATGTAACGTTCCTTTATCATATCATTTGACTTTTTTCATGTCAAGATAAAAACCACTATATCTTGTGTTGATTCCAAAAAAAACACTCTATATAGTGTAAAGCTATAGAGAGCGTCCTTTTATCACACCACAAGATTGAAACTTTGAAGGGCCATTTATCTTATTTCTATTTGTTTCACATAAGGAGAAATCGTTTCACTAAACTTTTGAATTAATTCTGTTCCCGGTGATGACAAACCTTCTACAAGAACTTCTTGTGAATCCTTATATTCTTGAATACAATACTTTTCTGCACCTTCTATCCATTGACCAATCTTTAAAAAATCTTCTACTTGATGAAATTCTTTTACTACAGTTGTTCGAAATTCATATTCTACTTTTCCCTTTAATAAAATTTTAATACTTTCGTCTATCAACCGAATATCTACATCTGAATTAGTTGTCAATTTATATTTATCAGGACTATTTTTAACATCCATTGCTACATAATCTAATAAATTCCCACTGATTAACTTTTCCAACATCTCTGGATTACTTCCATTGGTGTCAAGCTTAACTGCCATACCTCTGATTTTAATTCCACGAATAAACGCTTCTATATCTGGCTGCAAAAGAGGTTCCCCTCCTGTAATACAAACTCCTTCTAACATTTTTGCTCTTTTTTCTAAATATTTCCAAATATCTTGATCTGTATATGCACCTTCTCCAAACTCTATCAATTCTGAATTATGACAATATGGGCACTGAAAATTACAGCCTTTGGTAAACACAATACATGCAACTTTCCCTGGAAAATCCAATAATGTCATTTTTTGTAAACCACCAATTAACATAGCAATCTCCTTACTGTGGAAGTCCTCCGGTTTCTATATTTACCAATGTATCTGCTTTTCCAAACACTGGATTAGGTAGCTTAATTGGAGTTCCTAAAATAGAACTTAGACTTCTTACTTTTTCATTCACTGCCATTAATATTACTGGCAAATAATTTTTCTTGATATATTCATCCAAATTATCAACAAAAGTATTCACTACAACACCCGTTATTGTCTCTATTTCCATTACTATACTGCTATCTGGGTCTCCAACTATAACTTTTACCATTACAATTCCTGATACCGGATTTGCAGGATTTAATTTAATTGCAACTTCAGATTTTATTGATAATGCTATTTTTTCTCCTGCTTTTTTATTAAATGCATTTTTGTATTGAACACCTTTAACTTCTGTAGGATTAATTGACACCTCTATATTTTTCATATTTTCATCTCCTCGTTAATCTATATTTATATGTACTTATACATTGTACATCTAACTGCATATAAGTTCCACCCTTTACTCTATTACATCCGTCCATTTTTCACATATTGCATTGTTGCTCAGACTATTTCGATTCAGATAATCAAAATGAACAATTGTTTTTTTCAAATCAATATTACCATGCAACTCAAATTCCATAACATCAACTTTAAATATCTCCAAATGTTCTGCTCTAGTAAGTTTTCTATTTTCAATTCTATTAATACTATTTATATTTTCCAAAAAACACTTTGGTAAAGATTTACTGTTTTCTCTTTTAAACATATCATATCTTAATAATTCATTAAAAATCATCTGTACTGATGCTTCTCGAAATTTTGTTTTAAAAAAATCGCTTATTAAATCATATTTTCCATTTTTTGAAGGCAATTCTCCCGCAGGATATTTTATATCAAAAAACAATCCTAATTCTTGATATACCAAAAATGCATCTCCCATAATAGATACAAGATATTTCAAAGCATTTTCAAACATACCACTGTTGTAAAACATATCCACAACATTTTCAACTATTTTCAATTGGATAATTTCATCATAAGTAATCCATTTTGTATATAATACCTCATACGGTGGCAAACTATTTACAACAATTCCATATTCTTCTTGTCTCATTTTCATTGGTGTTCCATCTAATAATTTTAAAAAGCCCAACTGTAATTGTTCTGGAGCCATATTATACACATCATTAAAAGAATTATGAAAAGAATCATAGCCTTCATAAGGTAATCCTGCAATTAAATCTAGATGAATATGTATATTTTCTTTTTCTATGATTTTTAATATATTATCTTGGAGTTTTTCAAGATCCATAGTTCTATTAATTGCTTGAATCGTTTGTGGATTTGTTGTTTGCACTCCCACTTCCAACTGCACCAAACCCGGCCTCATTTGACTTAAAATATTTAATTCTTCTTCAATTAAAATATCTGCAGAAATTTCAAAATGAAAATTAGTAATTCCATTATCATTCTCTAATATATATTTCCAAATTGCAATCGCATGTTCTCTTTCACAATTAAATGTTCTATCTACAAATTTCACTTGTGGTACCTCAAGTTTTAAAAAATGTTCCAATTCTTCTTGAACCAAATCAATCTGTTTGAAACGTAGCTTTTTATCCACACTTGATAAACAATAACTACAAGAAAAAGGACAACCTCTAGAACTTTCATAATAAATAATTCTATGGTCTAATATTATTTTTTCTTCTCCATCAAGATCATATGGAAGTTTTGATTGATTTAAATCATAAAATCCAGAATCTTTATTCTCAATGATTGAATCTCCTTCTCTCACTGTTGTTCCTTGAATTTGCTTTAATTCCTTTTTTTTATTTTCAACATAGCACTTAACCATTGTTAGAAAAGCTTCTTCACCCTCTCCACGTATAATTCCTTTTATCATTTTGAACTCTTGCAAATACAAACTTGCTTGATATGAAACTTCCGGTCCTCCAAGCCATATTTGCGTATTTGGTAATATTTTACATATCTCTATAAGCAAATTTCTAATGATTGTAATATTCCAAATATAGCATGAGAAACATAACACATCTGGTTTATTTTCATAGATATCTCTTAAAATAAAATCTGTATGGTTATTAATAGAATATTCACTAATCTGAATCATTTCTTTATATTCTTTTGCCGCTTCTCTTAAACAATAAACTGCAAGATTTGAATGTATATATTTTGAATTAATTGCTATTAAACTTATTTTCATCTTCTCTCCTAATAACTTCTCAAATCATTTTCTTCTTCTGACTTTAATATATCTTTCACAATTACATAATATCCGAATGTTTCATTTACACGAACTAATACGCGGTCTCCAACTTTATGACCTAAAATCGCTTTTCCAATCGGAGATTCATTACTTATGCATCCCTCTAATGAATTCCCTCTAACTATTGTAACTAATTTAAATTCTTCTGTTTGATCTTCTTCTTCGAAATACAATACTACTTTTTTATTTAAACCTACTTCATCCTCTGCTGAGTTATCGCTAATAACATCTGCAGTCCTTACCATTCTATCTAAATATCTAATTCTACTTTCATTTTGATTCTTTTCTCGCTTTGCCGCATAATACTCAAAATTCTCGCTTAAATCTCCGTGAGACCTAGCCTCTTTTACTGCCTCTATTGCTTGTTTACGAACCACTAATTTACGATACTCTATTTCTTCTTCCATTTTCTGAATATCTTCTTTTGTTAATTTATCATTCACAGCATTCTACCTTTTTCCTTTAATATTATTCTTTTAAAGAAAAAGAGCCTGCAATCACAGGCTCTTTTCAAAAAATATACTAAACTATACTAAATTTGAAATTCATGTAACTGTTTATCTATCACTTTTGAAATATCTTTTAATAAAACAGTATCTGATGTGACTTTTTCCATTATGGTACACACTTCTGTAACAGATGCTGAACTTTCTTGCGAGCTAGCTGCATTTTCTTCAGCAATTGCAGAAAGGTTTTGAACAGTATCCGTTACCGTCTGCCTTGTTTTATCAAGCTCTTCCGTTTTATGAGAAATTTCAGTAAGACCCAATACCGTTACATCAATATTTTCTTTTACTTTATCAAATGCTTGATTTGTACTCTTCACATGCTCTGTCTGTTCAACCATAATAACTTTAACATCTTGCATACCATTTACAGCTTGTGTTGAATCCACAATTAATTTTTCTGTAATCGCTTCAATCTGTTTTGCAGACGTATTCGATTGTTCTGCCAATTTAGATATCTGTGCTGCAACAATTGCAAATCCTCTACCATGCTCTCCTGCTCTTGCTGCTTCAATACTTGCATTTAAAGATAATAGATTCGTCTCTTCTGCTATTGACGTAATAATAGATATTGCTTTTTTAATCTCTTCTACTGATTTATTTGTTGTATTTGTTCTATCATAAATTACATCTATTGACTCTGATGCCTTTTCATTGATTTTCAATAATTCCTCTAAAATTTCAACTGCTTGATCTGCTGCATTTTCAATTTCTTTGGAACTTGATTTCAAATTCTCAACTTGTAAATTTGTAGCTTCTATCATATCACCCATAACAATAACATTAGAAGTCGCTTGTGTTGTCTCTTCTGCTTGATCTCCTGCTCCAATTGCAACTTCATTAACAGCTAATTCTACCTGTTTTACCGTATTCACTGTATCCTCTGCATTTTGAGCAAGCTTTTCTGATGTGGCATAAAGTGTACCACTTTGTTCTCTTATCTCCTCAACAAATCTCAACAAGTTATCGTTAAGACTAATAACTCCTCTAGACATATATCCAATTTCATCTTTTCGTTTCTTCATTTTATGAGTATAATTATCTACTCCTAATTTAAGGTACGATAATTGATAAATAGCCTGTGTTATTTTGACAACAGGATTCATTAGTTTTTTAGATACAAAAATTACTATAATTGCCATTACAAGATCAGCTATTATTGACACGATAATAATTTGAATTCTTAATGCATTAACAGAGGCAAGTACATCAGTCTCATCTGCTGTTATTACAATAATACACTGTTGATCACATGCAATACTATATGCAGCATATTTATCAATACCTTCATAATCATATACAACATAACCATTTGTAACTGTCTTTCCACTTTGTAAATTTGTGACTACTTCTTTAATTGCAGCATTTGATACAGCAGACCCTATTTTATCTGCTGTTGGATGATAAAGCATAGTCCCATCAGCATCCACTACATACGCATAAGAAGATGCATAATCTGATATTTTAACATCCTCAAGTGTTGCTGTTAAATAATCTACACTTAAAGTCATCTCATCCCCTTGTAGCGCTGACGAATTATCAAGTAATGTTGCGCTCATCTTCGCCTCATCTTCTAAATAACTTTGAACCACATCAAGACTGCTTTGTTCCATTAATGGAATCATTATGCCCATCATCAATGTTGCTGTAATAATCACAGCAATTACAACAAATCCTGTAATTTTCATTGAAAGCGATCTATAAAAAGGAATCGTAATCTTATCCTTTAAATCTCCTTCTATTTTTTTTACATCGTTTTGAATTTCCTGTTTTACGTTCTTCATTTCCCCTTTTAATGTATTATACTCCATGACTTTTTTATTACCTTTCTTCTTATTAATTAATCCCCTTTATTAATTAACCTATCTTATTCCTTTTATTCAAGTCTTATTTTATATCCCTTTTTTAATTTCCTTATAAAACCTCCCTTACTTTTAATTCTTGATTATTTACACAAACTCATCTTTAAGTATACCCTATCCGTCTTTTATTTTCTAGTTATTTTCTGGTTTCCATTTTATTAATCTTTTTTAAACAAGTTCAAATATAGGCACAATAAAAACACCTTAAGTAAATTTGCTTATTCGCCTTATCTACTTAAGATGTTTCCTATTAAAGTTCATAACTATTATTGTTAATAATTATGAAATCTACTCTTCAATTCTTAATAATTGATTATATTTTGCAACACGTTCACTTCTACTAGGTGCCCCTGTTTTTATTTGCCCTGCATTTGTTGCAACAGCAAGATCTGCTATTGTTGTATCTTCTGTTTCTCCTGAACGATGGGATACAATAACATTAAACCCTGCTTTCTGTGCCATTAAAATCGCATCCAATGTTTCAGAAACAGAACCTATTTGATTCAGCTTAATTAAAATTGCATTTCCACAGCCTTCATCAATTCCTTTTTTAAGTCGTTTTGTATTTGTAACGAATAAATCATCACCAACTAATTGAACTCTATCACCTAATTGATCAGTAATCTTTTTCCATCCGTCCCAATCTTCTTCATCCAAAGGATCTTCAATAGAGTAAATAGGATATTTATCAATTAATGATTTCCAATGTTCAATCAGTTCATCTGATGTAAAGTCTTTGTTACTTTTTGGCATATGATAATGTCCAACTTCTCCTGATTTCCATTCACTAGCAGCTGCATCCATTGCAATCTTGAAATCTTTTCCTGGTTCATATCCTGCTTTTTTAACTGCTTCAAGAATTGTTTCAATCGTTTCTTCATCACCATCTAAATTAGGTGCAAAACCTCCCTCATCTCCTACTGAAGTCGCAAGATTTTTACTTTTTAATAAGGATGCTAATGCATGAAATACTTCAGCACACCATCTTAATCCCTCTGAAAAACTATGTGCTCCAACAGGCATAATCATAAATTCCTGTGTATCTACTGTATTAGTAGCATGAGCTCCTCCATTAAGTATATTCATCATAGGCAATGGTAATACCCTTGCATTTACACCACCAATATATTTATACAGTGGAATTCCAAGTCCTTCTGAAGCCGCCCTTGCTGCTGCAATAGATACTGCTAAAATAGCATTTGCACCAAAATTACTTTTTTCCTCTGTGCCATCTGCTTGCATCATTGCTTTATCTATACTGTATATATCCGATGCGTCCATTCCCACCAATATATCTTTTATCGCTGTATTCACATTATTAACTGCTTTTAAGACACCTTTCCCATTATACTGAGAAGCATCTTCATCTCTTAACTCCAAAGCTTCAAAAACTCCTGTTGAAGCACCACTAGGCGCTGCACCTCTTCCAATTGTTCCATCTTCAAGAGTAACCTCCGCTTCCACTGTTGGATTTCCTCTTGAATCAATAATCTGTCTAGCTTTTACATCTGAAATAATAAGTTTTCCCATTTTGTTTTCCTCCTAAATTAATCTAAGTGTTTCGAATTTGCTATACTGCATCCACTGCAACCACTACAACTTCCACTCCCGCAGGATCCTTTGCCTGTTTTTTTATTATAAATCATTCTGTATATAATAAAACTAATAATTGTCAGCAATATCACTCCAACAATTATTGTTCCTATGTATTGTTCCATATACACCTCGCTTTCACTCTCAATGTAAGCTTCTATAGTTAGAATAGACTAACTTATGAAAAATGTCAATGATTCCCATGCTTTTTTTAGATATTTTACTCTATTTTTATAATTTGTTTTTTTTAAAATCTTATGCTATAATTTTTCACAAAATAGGAAAGTAGGACATTTAATTGAAAAGCAATGAATCCTCTGAAGATTACTTAGAAACTATTTTAATTCTAAGCAAACGGCTTCCCTTTGTGCGTTCCATTGATATAGCAAATGAATTAAATTTCAAAAAATCCAGCATAAGTATTGCTATGAAAAATCTTAGAAAAAATGGATATATTCTTGTGTCTGATTCTGGATATATTACACTGACAACTTCCGGATTACAAATCGCAGATATGGTTTTTGAACGTCACACTATTTTAACTTCTTACTTGATTTCACTTGGTGTGAATGCTCAAACAGCAGCTGCAGATGCTTGTCGAATGGAACATATTCTTAGTACAGAAAGTTTTGAAGCTATAAAGAACCATATTGACAATTAATTGTCAATATGGTTCTTTATAATTTTACATATTAAGAATTTCTTCCAAAGCAAACCACCTTTAAAATCAATGATTAAAAAACAAGTCGCCTTCTAAAACATTGGTGAAAACAACCTAAGAATCGGTAATATAATTTTATATATCCTAGATTGATTCTTACAATCTTCTAATGTTATTTTTTTTGATTGATACATTGTTTGCATAAAATCTTTTTTCATATCCATAACCACTTTTGTTTTATACATCCATATTGCATTTTCAAAATGATGTGTAAGACTTCTAAAATCAAGATTAATAGTCCCTACCACTCCTGTTTCATCATCCGATACAAATATTTTTGCGTGTACAAAACCAGGTGTATATTCATAAATTTTCACTCCATAATAAATTAAAACTTCATAATAAGATTTTGTAAGTAGATATACCATTTTTTTGTCCGGAATGCCTGGCGTAATTATTCTAATATCAACGCCATTTTTTGCTGCAACTTCCAATGCTGTAATTATAACATTATCGATTACCAAATAAGGTGTCATAATATACAAATAATTTTTAGCCCTACTTATCATATTCAAATATACATTTTTACCTACTGCTTCATCATCTACGGGATAATCAGTAAACGGCGCCACAAAACCTTTTTGTTCTCTAAACTTTATTTCCGGAAAATATTTTCTAAAATCAGCTTCTTCTTTATTGATATAATCCCATAAAGCCAAAAACATTACTGTCAAACTCCATACAGCATCTCCTTTTATCATTATGGCTGTATCTTTCCAATGCCCATACATTTTTTTCTTGTTAATATATTCATCGGCCAAGTTTAATCCACCTGTAAATCCCACTTTTCCATCAATGACACATATTTTACGATGATCTCTATTATTATATCTGGAATCTAATACAGTTCGAAAACTATTGAACTCAAAACACTTGATTCCTTTTTTTTCAAGTTTTGCCTTGAAATCATATGGCGCTTTTATTATGCTTCCCAAACTATCATACATAAATCTTACATCCAATCCCAAAGCTGCTTTTTCCTCTAGAATTTTTAAAATTGCTTTTAACATAATCCCATCTTCAATAATAAAATATTCCATAAAAATATATTTTTCAGCTTTAGAAAGTTCCCTTAGCATAACCGGAAACATATCATCTCCCAATGCAAAATATCTTGTATCAGTATTTATATATACTGGTGCATTTGCCTTTGTTAGTAAGTAATTTGCTTGCACAGCAACATAAGGGTTTTCCTGTTGTAAAATATCATTATACCCCGGACTAATCCCTATTGCCCTTTTATAAGCCTCAGAAACATCATTAAACCTCACTTTTTCTTTTTTCCCTATATGTGCTCTTCCATATACGATATATAAAATTCCGCCAAAAATTGGAAACACCAACAAAATAACAATCCAAGGTATTTTGTATACAGGATTGATATCTGATTTTACCAAATATAAAACTACAAAAATAGAAATTCCTTCCAATATCCAATTAATATACGAAAAATATGGTCGAATCAAAAAATATGGAACTACAAAAAATGCAATCTGTGCTAATACAGCCAATGCCAATGCTATTATTTTAAAAACTCTTGGTGATATAATTTTTTTAAGCATTTCCTTTTTCTCCCTTAATGAACCATTTCTGCTTAAATATTTCTAATTTACTATAAAATTGAATATAAAATGCCTTTTTATAGTCATATGTCTCCATGTAAAAATTATTTAACAAATCCACACTTATATTTTTGCCAATTTCATACGATTCTTTTTTTACAATGTCACTTGTTAAACCTAAAATAGTATGCCACTCTAAAACAAATTTCTCATATTCTTTTATATTATCCATACCTAACCAGTTTCTAATTCGAATTTTGGTTTTAGAAGGTTGGGGACATTCATTTACTTGTAAAATATAATAAAAATTCTCTTCTTCATAAACTCTTCCTAATGGAAACATTCTGCAAAACCCCGGTCTCACTTCATGTACACTGCATCTGCCTTCTGTATTTAAAAAAGGGCACGCATCTTCTTTTGTGAAATTTATATTTGGAGTAATCACACCATCTATTACACTTAGTCCCAAATACTGATCCATTAATACTCCAAAAGATTGATTCATTGTTTTAGATAATTGAAAGACATCCAAAGGATCTAATTTAATAGAATCTCCCATTCCTGTACAACATAAATGGCAACCTTCACAATTGTTACAACCTACACGTACCATATCTTCTAGTCCATATTTTTTTCCATCTGAAATTATATTCAGATCAACATTTCTCTTCATTTTTTATCCTCTATCATAGAAATAATGCATTTAATGTCTTTATCATAATCCAAACCATCAAAGACGTCAATTAATCCAAGATGTATTGTAAAATCGTTGTAGTTTTATCATATTTAATTTCATCTTTTTTACAATTAACAATATACTTTTTTTATATAAAATGCCACCCCGTCTTTGATTTTATTATTGCAAAACAAATCCAAACACAAAGTGGCATTTTCTTTTTCTATTTATTTTTCTATTAAAATATATTTTTGCTATTCCTCCGCCCAAATTCTAGCACATCTTATGGCCTTTTTCCATCCTTTAAGCTTTTGTATTCTTTCTTCATCTGACATTTTAGGTGTAAATGCTCTGCCCAATGACCAATTTTCTTTAATCTCATCTTTGTCTTTCCAATATCCTGTTGCTAAACCAGCTAAATAAGCAGCCCCCAAAGATGTAGTTTCTATTAATTTAGGTCTATGAACTATGGTATCCACAATGTCTGCTTGAAATCCCAAAATAAAGTTATTCGCACTCGCTCCTCCATCCACTCTTAATATTTTAAGATGCATACCCGAATCTTCTTCCATTGCTTCCAAAACATCTGCTACCTGATAGCAGATGGACTCCAAAGTGGCTCTAACAAAATGTTCTTTTGAACAACCTCTTGTAATTCCAACAACCGTTCCTCTAGCATATTGATCCCAATATGGAGCACCTAACCCTGTAAAAGCAGGAACAATATATACACCATTGGTATCTTTCACCATATCTGCATACTCTTCTGATTGAGAGGAATTTTTCAACATTCTCATATTATCTCTAAGCCACTGAATGGCAGCTCCCGCAACAAATACACTCCCCTCTAATGCATACTCTATTTCATCTGTACAACAACTTGCTGCAATCGTTGTTAAAAGTCCATGAGAAGACTTGACTGCAGTTTTTCCTGTATTCATCAATAAAAAGCATCCAGTTCCATAAGTGTTTTTTACTTCTCCAGGTTCAAAACAGCATTGTCCAAATAAAGCCGCTTGTTGATCTCCTGCAGCACCTGCAATTCTAATAGCTCCTCCTAAAACACTGGGATCAGTCTCTCCATAAATATAACTAGAAGGTTTTACTTGTGGTAACATTACTTCCGGAATTCTAAAGTAATCTAAAAGCTCTGGATCCCACTTTAAATTATGGATATCAAATAACATTGTTCTTGACGCATTTGTATAATCTGTTGCATGAACTTTTCCTTTGGTCAAATTCCATATCAGCCAAGAATCAACTGTTCCAAACAAAAGATTCCCCTTATTTGCCTCTTCTCTAGCTCCTTCAACATGATCCAAAATCCATTCTATTTTTGAAGCACTAAAATAAGCATCTGGAACCAATCCTGTTTTATCTGTGATCCACTCACTTAATCCTTGTTGTTTTATCTTGTCAATTCTCTCAGATGTTCGCCTGCACTGCCAAACAATTGCATTATAGATAGGTTTTCCTGTTTTTTTCTCCCAAACAATTGTTGTTTCTCTTTGATTGGTAATTCCAATTCCTTGAATATTTTTATAAGTAATTCCCGCCATTACAATAGCTTCCATTGCTACTGAAAGTTGTGATGACCATATTTCCAAAGGATTATGTTCAATCCACCCTGGTTGAGGATATATTTGTTCAAATTCTTTTTGTGCTACGGAATACACCTTTCCAAATTTGTCGTATATAATACACCTGCAACTTGTTGTCCCTTGATCCAATGACATTATATATTTTTCCAATACTTTCACCTCTCACTATGATTCAAATTAATTACTTTTCACTTTTTTTGTTGCTATTATTTCAACCCCTGTGTTTGCAATATTTTCTATAATAATTTGACCCAACTCAACTGGTGCTTGAACTTTAACCCCTTGAAGTTCTTTTAACACTTGAGTAATTTTATTTTTAGGGATATCTACCTTGGTTTTCACACTAACACTAGGAATTTCTCCTCCAATCACCGGAATTGTTGTAGTCACAATACGTGTTGGATTCGTCATTTCTTTTTTTGCATAAATCTCTCCTCGAGGACAACTATTTCCTACTACGGTTATTTCGTTATTTTCTTGCGTTACGGTCATAGAACAACCAATGGGACAACTGATGCAAGTAAGTTCCTTTACCATTATACTTCCTCCTTTTTAAGTTCTAGGATTATTTTTTCTGCCTTATAGCAACTCTCCATTAATTCTGCTTTTATAATTACTTCTTCCATCTCTCCGGGTGCCATAATTTTCTTTTTTTTCTTTAGAATTAATTTTTGGTCGGCATACACATAAACCCAAACATCTTTGTATATTTGATTCACTCTAAACTTAACACTTAAAGGTCCTTTTTCATCTTTACTAATCTTTTGAGGAACCGAATATCTAATCCCTGATTGTACTTCTATTTTAACCTCATCTATTGTCTGAACGCCAGTATTTTTTAAATATTTTGATGCCATTTCTCCCGCTCTTTCAGCTTCTTGGGATACATAGTCAACCAAATCATGCACATGTAGTACATTTCCGCAAGCAAACACTCCTGGAATCCCTGTTTCAAAATGACTATTAACCACTGGCCCTCCTGTAATATTATCAATCAATACTCCTGCTTTTTCCGATAATTCATTTTCTGGTAATAATCCTACGGAAAACAATATAGTATCACATGATATATACTGTTCCGTCTCTTTTATTGGTTGCAAAGCTTCGTCCACTTGAGCAATTGTAACTCCTTCAACTCTATCTTTTCCATGAATATTGGTAATTGTATGACTTAACATCAATGGAATATTATAATCATCTAAACACTGAACAATATTTCTCTTTAAGCCCCCAGAATAAGACATTAATTCTACTACAGCTTGAACATGTGCGCCTTCAAACGTCATTCTTCTTGCCATAATTAATCCAATATCTCCGGATCCTAAAATCACAACTTCTTTTCCTGGTAATTCCCCTTCTATATTTACAAAATACTGTGCTGTTCCTGCTGAATAGATTCCTGCTGGTCTACATCCTGGAATATTTAACGCCCCTCTTGGTCTTTCTCTACACCCCATTGCTAATATAATTGCATTTGCATCTATCTCAATTAATCCATGTTCACTACTCATAGCTACTATATGCTTATTTTTATCCAAGCTAATCACCATAGTATGTAGCATATATTCAATTCCTAATTGCTCTACTTGCTCACTATATTTAAATGCATATTCAGGGCCCGTTAATTCTTCACGAAACTTATGTAAACCAAATCCATTATGTATGCATTGATTTAGTATACCTCCTAATTGCGCATCTCTTTCCAAAATTAAAATATCATTAATTCCATGTTCTCTTGCTGAAACTGCCGCTGCTAATCCCGCTGGGCCTCCTCCAATAATTACCATTTCTTTACGCATGATTTTCTCCTTTTTGTGCTAAATCTTTGTTAGTTCCTACTAAGAATTCAGTACCTTCATCATTTTTTGTCATTGTTTCCATAGATTCTCCTGTCGCCTGCTCCATAATTTTCATTACTTTTGGCATACAAAATCCCCCTTGACACCTTCCTGATCCTGTTCTAGTCCTTCTTTTCAATCCATCCATAGACATTTTCCCAAAACTTCTGCGAACCGCTTCTAAAATCTCCCCTTCAGATACTGTTTCGCATCTACAAATAATATTTCCATAAGCAGCATCTTCTTCTATTAATTTTTTTAATTCCTCTGTTTGCATCTGTGCGACCTGTTTAATCCCTTTTCGTATGGGATTAAAATTCAAGTTTTTCGAAGCTTTTAATTTATCACTAATTTGATCCGAAATATATTTTCCTATTGCTGGAGCACTTGTTAATCCTGGAGATTCAATTCCTGCTACATCATAGAATCCTGGTGCATCTTTTACTTCTCCTATAATAAAGTCCCCATTAATCTCATGCGCTCTTAATCCTGAAAAAGAAGTAATAATCTGTTTTTTAGGAATATAATCCACACTTAATGCAGCTTTTTCCATTGTGGTTTTTAGACCAACTTGATCTGTAGAAACATCTTCTTTGTCTTCAATATCTTCCGCTGTAGGCCCTATCATTAAATTCCCATGTATAGTAGGTGTTACTAAAACCCCCTTTCCCAAAGCCGTTGGTAATTGAAATAATGTATGGTTCACTAAATCTCCTACTTTTTTATCAAATAAACAATATTGCCCTTTTCTTGCTTGAATTTTTATTTCATCCTCACTTACCAAATTGTGAATAAAATCTGCATATACACCTGCTGCATTCACCACAACTTTTGTCTCAAAATTCTTGTTTCCTGATTTCACAATATAGCCTTGGTCACTTTTCAAAATATCTGTAACCGGTGTTTCCATAAAAAATTCAACTCCATTTTCTCTTGCATTTTCAGCCATAGCAATATTTAAAGTGAATGGACAAATGATTCCACAAGTCGGTGCATAAAGTGCCGCAACAACTTGAGATGATATAGAAGGTTCTATTTCTAATAACTGCTCTCTAGTGTATATTTCCAATCCTTTAATCCCATTTTCAGAACCTTGTTTTTTTAATTTTTCTAACTGCGGAAGATCTTCCACATTAAAGCACAATGTAAATGATCCCTTTCTCTCAAATGGCACATCTAACTCTTTTGCAACTTGATCCATTATTCTATTTCCAATAATATTCATCTGCGCTTTCATTGTCCCTGGCTTTGCATCATATCCTGAATGTACTATTCCACTATTTGCTTTTGTCGTCTCCTCACAAACATCTCCATGCTTTTCTAAAAGTGCTATTTTAAGATTATACGCTGATAACTCTCTCGCTACAGAGCACCCACTAACACCTCCACCAATAATAACTACATCATACATATCTATATAACTCCTTTCTAATCTTTTTTTCCAACCTCTTATTTAGGTCCCATTAATATCTATAATTTGTATCCGCAAAAAAAGTCCAACAAACAAAGCCACCTCTGTGACTTATATTTGCTGAACTCCATTCTCACGCAATAAATATTATATTACTATTAGTTTACTCCTATTTAAATATTAAATCAATCTTTTTTACATTTTCCATACAATTTCATTGGTACTAGAAATTGCAATTGCTCCTGCTTCCAATGCTTGAATAATATCTTCTTTATCTGAAATTAACCCACCGGCAATAATTGGCATTCTTTTCATTTGCACTAACTTTTTAATTACTTTAGGCATAATACCTGGAAGAATTTCAATACAATCCGGTCTCACATTTGTTGACTGTTTAATAATATTTTCGTATGCCATAGAATCAATCACAAAAAAACGTAATACAGTATACATTCCTAATTCTTTCGCTTTTTTAATCAAAGTTGGTCTGGTACTTATAATTCCATCTGCCGCTGTATTATTATATATATATTCCACACTAATTTCTTTTGTTGATAATCCCGAAATAAGATCTACATGCACCATTGCAATTCTATCTGCTGATTTTACTCGATCCACAATTCGACTTATTGAAATAAGGTCTCCATATAATATAAACACAATTTTGCTTTCCGTTTTTAAGCATTTTTCCAATCCTTCATCATCTTTCACAGCTGCTATAATAGGACAATCTGCTAATATCTTTCTAAATAAATTCATGCACATACCTCATATCATTTTATTCACTATAAATAATATTTAAAAAAGCAGCTCTATCTTTTGATATAAAATAGAGCCACTTTAACATTTTATTATTCTACAATTTCAACTTTTAACATATTTGTTGTCCCAGAAATTCCAATCGGTACTCCTGAAGTAACAACTGTTGTATCGCCTTTTTCTACAAGTCCAAGTTCTTTGGCTCTTTTTGTTGCATATGAAAACAACTCAAACACTTCGTCTTTATGATCTAGTAATACTGGAATTACACCCCATGACATATTTAATTGTCTGCATACTTTCTCTGATGTTGCACAACCTATAATATCACAAGATGGTCTATATCTTGAAATCATTCTCGCTGAAGTTCCTGATTCAGTTACAACAACAATAGCTCTTGAATTCAAATCATATGCCGTTGTACAAGTTGCATGGCAAATAGCATCCGTAACATTTGGATTTGCTTTTCTTTCTCTAATAAAAAATCTTTTTTGATAATCAATATCTTTTTCTGTTCTTTCAGCAATTCTTACCATCATAGACAATGATTCTAATGGGAATCTTCCAGCTGCGGTTTCTCCTGACAACATAATTGCACTTGTTCCATCATAAATTGCATTGGCCACATCTGCAGTCTCCGCTCTTGTTGGTCTAGGATTCTTCATCATAGAATCCAACATCTGTGTTGCTGTAATAACTTGCTTTCCAGCCTCATATACTTTTTTTATAATCATTTTCTGAACAATAGGTACTTCTTCTTCCGGAAGTTCTACTCCCATATCTCCCCTTGCAATCATAATAGCATCTGCTGTTTCAACAATTTCGTCTATATTTTTAATTCCCTCACCATTTTCAATTTTGGCAATTATTTTAATATCTTCTCCACCATTTTCTTTTAACAATGTACGAATCTGTTCAACATCTTCAGCACATCTAACAAATGATGCTGCAATATAATCCACATCATTTTCAATACCGAAAATAATATCCGATCTATCTTTATCACTCATAAAATCCATGCTAACATGAATACCCGGTACATTCACACCCTTGTGATTAGAAATATAACCTTCGTTGATAACTTTACAGTGAATATCTTCTCCTTCTATTCCAACCACTTGCATTTCTACAAGGCCATCATCAATTAAGATTGAAGTTCCAATTCGAATATCATTATGAAGTTCTTCAAATGTAATCGATGCAATTTTATCCGTACCTAAAACATCTCTTCCCGTCAATGTGAAATCCTGACCAACTTCAAGATGCACTTTCCCTTGTTCAAAATCTCTTAATCTTATTTCTGGTCCTTTTGTATCAAGTAATATAGCAACAGGTTTATTGCATTTTTTTCTCATTACTTTAATTGCATTTAAACGTCTTCCTTGTTCCTCATGATCTCCATGAGAAAAATTCAATCTTGCAACATTCATTCCATTCATGATTAATTGTTCCAGTATATCCCCCTTTTCAGTTGCGGGTCCCATCGTACATATTATTTTCGTTTTTCTCATTTATAATCTCCTTAATTAATTAATTTCAAATATCCTTAAAAGGATATACCACAATCTCGACAATTTTGCAATAAAACAATTCAAAAAAATTATTTCTTATTAAAATAAACCTGTCTACGAGATTTTTTATTCTTCAGTATCAAATATATAATAAAAACACCAAATAGTCCACCGATTCCATCAATTAAAACATCAAAAATTTTACCCTGTCTCCCCATAACAAATAATTGATGAAACTCATCTGTGCACGCATAAATCAGTGTTAGTATTTCCATCCAGAAAAAAAGCACCTTCCCTCTTAGCTCAAAAGAAATATATAAACTATAACCTAAACTTATAGATAGCATACAATATTCCGATATATGCGCAGCTTTTCTAATTGGCTTATCTAAATTTTTAATATTAAAAAAAGAATCCTTTTCTGTCAAAAAAAAACTCAATACCCCATCTAATTTATCAACTATATAATCCCCTACTCCATGACTCATTTCAGAAGATTCTATTCCATTTGCTTGTGATAAGAAAAAAATTATTATCATCAATAAAACAGTTGGTAGCCAACACAATACTTTTTTCATTTTAACTCTTTCTTCATTTCAGTGTTTTCTATATTTTACCACATCTAAATATAAATAATAAGTTATATTATTCTTTTCTCATAAAAAATGTTAAAATATGGTTATAAAAGGAGGAGTTCAATGAATGGTATTTTAATGCAATATTTCGAATGGTATTTAAGTGACGATGGCACTTTATGGCAACAAATTTCTGAACAGGCTCGTGAGCTTGCCCAACTTGGAATTACCGGTGTTTGGCTTCCTCCTGCCTCCAAAGGTGCTGATGGAATAAAAGATGTTGGATATGGCGTTTATGATTTATATGATTTGGGAGAATTTAATCAAAAAGGCACCGTACGCACTAAATATGGGACAAAATCCGAATATCTAAATGCAATAAAAACATTACAATCTCATAATATTAATGTTTATGCTGATATTGTCTTTGATCATATGATGGGCGCTGATTATACAGAATCTGTATCTGCTTATGAAGAAAATTACAATAACAGAATACAAGCAATCTCAGAAGTTTTAAAAATACAAGCTTGGACGGGTTTTAATTTCCCAGTGCGAAATAATACTTACTCCTCCTTTAAATGGAATCACACACATTTTGACGGTGTCGATTATGATGAAAACACTCATAAAACAGCAATCTTTAATTTTGTAGACTCTCCTTGGGATCAGGGCGTTGGAACTGAACACACTAACTTTGATTATTTAATGGGTGCTGATATTAGTTTTTCCAACCAAGAAGTAATCGAAGAATTTAATTTTTATGGAAAATGGTTCTATGATACAACACATGTTGATGGTTTCCGACTTGATGCATTAAAACATATACGTAATACTTTTTTTACTTCCTGGTTAAAAAATTTAAACTTATACTCTGGTAGGGAATTATTTGCTGTTGGAGAATATTGGAGCCCTGATTTAAAAGAATTAAATCATTATTTGGATGCTTGTCAAAATTGTATGTCTTTATTCGATGTTCCTTTGCATTTTAATTTTTTTCATGCGTGTAAGCAAAATGGATATTTTAATATGAGTAAAATTTTTGAAGAAACACTGGTAAATGAAAATCCAACCCACGCTGTTACTTTTGTAGAAAATCACGATACACAAACTGGCCAATCCTTAGAGACTCCCATTGAAGATTGGTTCAAACCTCTTGCCTATGCTTTAATACTTCTGCGCCCTCAAGGATACCCCTGTATTTTCTACGGTGATTACTATGGTGTTCCCACTTTGTCAAAACCCGGCTTTAAAAATGTCATTGATCTTTTTTGTAAACTAAGAACTACATATCTTTTTGGAACACAACACGATTATTTTGATCATCGCGATATTATAGGATGGACTTTTGAAGGCACCAAATCTCAAAATGATTCCGGTATGGCTGTTCTAATTAACGATGGTCCTAGTGGTGCAAAAGAAATGTATATTGGAATTTCACATGCTAGAGAAACTTTTTACGATAGTACCAACAATCAAAGTGAATCCGTATCCATCAACGATTCTGGATTCGGACTATTTACCGTTGATGGCGGTAGCTTTTCTGTTTGGATTAAACAAACTTAACTATCCATTATAAAAGAATTTCATTTCTTCCATAATGGATAGTTAAAAAATTCTATTCTTTTTTTGTAATATTAGAAGGAAATACATCTTCTAAATAAGCTTTATTCTTTGTTGGTTTTTTTTGATATTCTGATATTGCATTTTTTATATCTTGGTAAACCAATAATTCTAATTCTCTTGCTGATATTATCCGACAATCTTTTCCTCTAACAGTAATTTGTTCTAGATAATCGGATGTCGCAACAGTAATATTATAATTTTCACAATTTTCATATACAAATTTTTCTATATAACTATCTGCCGTCTCGTCCATGGCTGTATACACCAATTTAATATTTTGATAATCTAAAATACTAGAAATACTTCCTTGCACTTTATATGCATCAAAAACAACTATAATATATTCTTTTAAAATTCCTTGATAATTACTTAAAATTTCTAGAAGCCTAACTCTAGCGGCTTCCATATCTAATTCTGCTAATTCTTTTAGTTCCTTCCAAGCAAAGATAACATTATATCCATCCACTAATAAATAGGATTCTTTCTTTATTGTTTGAACATGATTTATATGTTTTTTTACAGACTTCAGTTTCATTGATTTTCGATGCTTTATTGATTTTATTTTCGCATTTGCAAATGATGTTTGATTAATTATTTTTTCAATCTCGTCCTCTCCAATTCCTATTCTATCATTTTCTTTTTCAATATAAGTTTTCTCCATTAATCGATCTTCTACCGACGTTTGTATCTTTTTATTATCTATATGCATATAATTCTCTACTTGATCCCATGGTATATAAAATGCAGATCCATGCTTGCAAAACAAAGAACCTGTGGGATATTGTAAATCTTCTTCTGAACAATAATGATATTGTTCTATCACTTCTTCCTCATTATGACACAATTCATATCCACCAGGACTAAATTCTATTTGTCCCACTCCACCCGTATATGACATCAAATCTTTTGCATAATTACTCATGCAAATCACTGGTCCTTTTCCTGAAATCTTCATATATTCTTCAAAAACTTCAGGTGGTTCAAACACTCCATGCATTTGTTCTAAATCAAATAATGCTTTACCTATCGCATCCTTTGGAATATGCATTTGAAAATTAAAATATGGTTCTAAAAGTATGGATTTTGCTTTTTTCAACCCCTGCCTTATTGCTCTACGAACAGCCTCTCTTACATCTCCACCTTCTGTATGTTTTTCATGAATTTTCCCAGATAATAAGGTAATCTTAATGTCCGTAATTGGAGAGCCTGTTAACACTCCTGGGTATTCTTCTTTCAGATATGTCATTGCAGTTTTTTGCCAATTTAAGGGTAACATCTCTTGTTTACACTCATTTTTATAAATTATACCTGCTCCTGAATTCAAAGGTTCTAACAATACATGAATTTCTGCATAATGCCTTAAAGGTTCAAAATGACCTACTCCTTCAGTTTTTTCTTGAATACTTTCTTTATATGTTACTTTTCCCGGTCCATATGCAATCTTTATTTGATATTGTTCATAAATAAGTTGCTGAACAATTTCCATTTGTACTTCTCCCATACCACATATTTGAATATCCCCATTCACTTCATCTGTGGATACAGATAATTCTGGAATCTCTTGTTCTAATTTTTTTAAATATTCAAGCATTATTTTTTCAGATATATGTTGTTCATATATTAATGTATATCTTAAAACAGGTTGTATTGTAGGCGTTGGTGCATTGGATTCAAATCCAATTCCCCTACCTGTCAACACACCTTGTAACCCAGTTACTGCACATATCCCTCCTGGATATACTGAATTGATAACTTGATATTTTTCTCCTGATATCATTCTAATCTGATTGATTTTCCCCACCTCTTCAATCTGATCCTTTACGTTAAGCACGCCCCCTGTTACTTTTAAATGTGTAAGCATTTCTCCTTGGGCATCTCTTGTAACTTTATAAATTCGCGCCCCGAAATTTGTACTATATCTATTCCCTTGTATTATTCTTGACAGTCCATCCAACATCTCTAATACTCCAGTATTTTTTAAAGCTGAACCAAAATAACAAGGAAATACCTTTCTATTTACTATCATTTTCTGAATAACTGATTCTGAAATAATACCTGTTTTCAAAAATTCCTCTAATCTCTCTTCATCTAAAAGCGCATAATTTTCATAAAATTCATCACTTCCAAATTCAGAAAAATCACAGCATCTTTCAGAAAATTTTTCATTTAATTCTTTCATAATATCCATTTTCTTTTTATAACTAATATCCATTTTATTCACAAAAAGAATTGTAGGAATCTTATATTGCTTTAAAAGTTTCCATAATGTTTTTGTATGCCCTTGTATTCCGTCTGCACCACTAATAACTAAAATTGCATAATCAAGAATCCAAAGTGTTCGTTCCATTTCCGCTGAAAAATCCACATGTCCCGGAGTATCTAATAATGTTATATTATTTTCACCTATATTTAATCTAGCTTGTTTAGAAAAAATTGTTATTCCACGTTCTTTCTCTATATAATGATTATCCAAAAAAGCATTTTGATTATCTACTCGTCCCATTTCTTGCACTATCCCAGAATTATATAAGATACTTTCTGATAAAGTAGTCTTTCCCGCATCTACATGGGCTAATATTCCCATAACGATTTCTGTTTTCATATTCTCTACCGAACCTTCCAAATCTGTTCTTTTTCTTATTATATCAAATTTTCTAGAACAAATCTTTTGATTTGACAAATTAACTATTCACACCAATACAAAAGTAATTTCTTGACATATTCCCTAGAGTCAAATATAATTTTGATATTCGAGGGAGAAGAGCATTGCTACTTTTCCCTTTTTTTTGAGGAGAAAATATGATAAATAACATAACAAAACAGATTTTTCTCTCTGTTATAGAACATAAAAGTTTTTCTATTTATTTCCAACCGATTATCAACATTAATAAAAAAAAGCCTATTGGATACGAAGCCTTATTTCGTGCAACTTATAAAAATGAACCTATTTCAGCAGAAGCACTCTTTAATTATGCTCGAAAAAATAATCAAGAACTAATATTAGACTCTCTTAGCCATGAAGAAACTCTTCGTAACTTCACAAAAATAAAAGGTCATACTCTATTATTTATGAATTTCGAAACATCATTGGCAGGAAACTACCTTGCGCATTTAACAGAAATTGTAAAAAAAGTAAAAGCTTGCGGTCTTACCACTGACAGAGTTGTTATTGAAATAAATGAAAAACGAATTATGGATAATGAAGTATTAGTTGCTTTTGTAAACCAATTCCGTAGCCAAGGATTTTTAATTGCACTTGATGACATTGGGGAAGGCCATTCTAATTTAAATAGAATTGCTTTAACACAACCTGATATTGTAAAAATGGATAGATATACCATTGACCATATCAGCCAAAATTACTATAAAAAAGAAATATTTAGGGCAATTACCACTTTAATTTCCAAACTTGGTGCCGTTGTAATTGCAGAGGGCGTTGAAAATATAGAAGATTTAAATACTTGTGTCTCCTTAGATAGTCATCTATTTCAAGGTTATTATTTTTCCAAAGCAATTACTGTAGAACAAGCAAATGCTTTGGAATTAACAAGATTATGCCAACGCTCTTTAGAAGCTTATAGCTACCAAGTTTCCTATGAAATCAAAGAAAAATCTCACAAAGGAAATCAAAGAAAAAAGACAACAAAAGAATTATCTAATATTTTGCGCAAAACAGACACAGATCAATACCCCCTTCAATTAAATAAATTTGTACCTAGATTTGATGATATTGAATGTATTTACGTTCTTGATTCATGTGGAAAACAAATATCCCCAACTATCTTTCATCCAAACACCATTTTTCATAATTCCATTTTATTTAATCCAGCAGGTATTAATGATTTTCATATTGAAAAAGCTTATTATTATTTTCCACTTTCCCAAAACAGAAAAAGCGTTTTTATTAGTGACCCCTATATATCTTCTGCCTCTGGAAATTTTTGTAAAACTTATTCCTGTGTTTTTTCCACAGAAACCAATGAAAAGAGAATTTTATGTATTGATTTCAAAGAATAATTTCATAAAGAATTCACTTGTAATTTATCGTTAATAGTTTATCATTAATATATAACTATTTTTAGAAAGGAATTCATTATGCTTGAAAATGAACAAAAAGATCTTTTAAAACAACATTTACCTTTTTGGGAACATATAACAAAAAAAGAACAAGAATATATTTTTGATAACTCTAAATTCACTCTTTTTAAAAAAGGGCAAACACTTCATAGAGGTGACATAGATTGTATTGGTGTAATATTTATTAAATCAGGTTCTTTAAGAACATATATTACTTCAGATGAAGGAAGAGAAGTCACATTATATCGATTAGATACCAACGACTTTTGTATACTATCCGCCACTTGTATTTTACACGATATTACTTTTGATGTATCCATTGATGCAGAAGTTGATTCCGATGTTATCCAGATTAATTCCGTAGCTTTAGCTAAACTTGCAGTTAGTAATGTTTATGTAGAACTTTTCACTTATAAAATTGCAGCAGAACGTTTTTCTGATGTAATGTGGGCCATGCAACAAATACTTTTCACAAGTTTTGATAAAAGATTAGCGGCTTTCTTAATTGATGAAAGTATTAAAACTTCAAATCTTACCATTCATATGACCCATGAGCAAATTGCAAAACACCTAGGAACAGCACGAGAAGTTGTCTCTAGAATGCTCAAATATTTTTCTACTGAAGACATGGTTCAATTATCTAGAGGTGATATAACAATTATAGATTCTACAAAATTAAGATCACTTATTTAATTTTAAATATAAAAAAAGCATTATCAGAATAGATTTCTCTATACTGATAATGCTTTTTAATTGTCTTATTCGTTTATAAAACTTACAATTGCATTTTTTGGTTTTGCTCCAATTGAGGTTCTAACAACTTTTCCATCTTTGATAATAGCAAGTGTAGGAATTGACATCACTGAAAACTTCGCTGCTATTTCTGGTTGCTCATCCACATTCACCTTACAAATTTTTGTATCTGTAATTTCATCTGAAAGCTCCTCGATAATCGGTGTAATCATCTGACATGGTCCACACCATGTTGCCCAAAAATCAATCAATACTGGTTTGTCTGATTGCATAACCTCTGCTTCATAGTTTTCCTTTGTTAAATGTAATGCTGACATAATAAATCCTCCTCTAAAATAATTTTTATCTTCTTAAATACAATTATATACAAAAATATAAAAATGTATGTGAGTTAGTCACATATTGTTTAGTTACTATCTTAATCTATCATACAACAATCAATCTTTGCTGTCATCATTTTTGTAGATATTAATTAACAATTTCCTTATTCCAATATACTATCTATTCCAGACTGTAATTGATCTGCCGTTATCATTCCTTTTTTTGATGCTATAATATTTCCATTTTTATCAAAAAAATACGTTGCAGGAATAGAATTAACACTATATTTATTGGTTGCATCCCCTTCAACATCAAAATATACTGGAAATGTATAGTTCTCTGATTCAATATATGAAGTTGCAGTTTCTATAGACTCTCTTGAACCTAGGGTAACATTTACCATCAAAAATTGAATTTCATCACCATATTCATTGTATGCTTC
>JBFHFI010000009.1:0-23775 GCA_041583675.1 Butyrivibrio sp.
CCGTGGTGGATACGGAAGTCGCGATAGAGGCGGTAGAGGCCCTCGTGAAGGAAGTAGCTACAGAGATCGACGTGACAGAGGTGATAGAGATAGAGGCGGAAGAGGCAGAGACAGTAACGATAGAGATCGTCACGATAGCTTTAGAACTCCTAAATCTTTTGACGACAGAAAACGTTTTGATCGCCCAGCTCGTAATGATGATTCTCAACCTTATGGAAGAGATTCTAGAGATGACGATAGAGATTCTAAAAAGAAAAAACATTACGGTAAATCTAATAAAAGTGGTAGAAGATAATTAATTCTACATAACAGATAAGGATCCAAATTCAGAGATGAAGTTGGATCCTTATTTATTTTATTGTATATAATGTTTTTTGGTAATATATCAAATCAACCTTATTTGTTTGAAAACAGAATTCTTTTTTTCCTTTTGGCAGCTATAGCAGTCCGTTTTTTAATAAGCTTTTCTTCTGTATCATATTCCTCATAATCTTTTAGAAGTAAATCTACAAAATCATCACTGCTAAAATTTATTGGAAGATTATTCATTACATTAGCTATTTCATCTTGCTTCTCTTGCGATGAGAGATATTCATTCAATATATCTATCTGCTTTGAAACTTTGTTCTCAGCCCACCCTATTTTATAGTCTTTCATAAAGTCGATGAAGGCTTTTGATGTATAAAGCAACTGAGACATCAAAAACGGCCTTTTAAGATACATTGACTCAAGTAATGAGTTAGCGCCTGTTTTCCCCATCTGAACGTCACACGCCTTTATATAAACGCCTACATTATCTACAAAACCTGGAGTTATCAATGTAAAATTTGGAAATTCCTTCTTGAATTTCATAAATTTATATTTTGTCTCTCGACTCAAATTCCCCAATACAATTACTTGATAATCAAGATTCCTTTTTGCCATTGCTCTTGGTATTTCAGTACTACCAATTCCTTCTCCACCTAAATTCAGCATAATCACAGGTCTATGGAGATCTAGATTTAGAATTTTTCTTGCTTCTTCTTTTGTAAGGTCGTAATATTGAGCCACCTCACTTTTTAGAGGAAATGGAGAAAAATGAAGAATGTCTGGATCAAATCCACGACGAATACAATTATCAATTCCAAGTTGTGATGGTAGATAATATATATCCAGATCATTACTCACACCAATATTAGGACAATCAAAAACATCTGCAGAATATGCAAATACAGGGATCTTAATTTTTGTTTCTTTTATGATTGTGTTTAAAATTGGTGCAACAAGAAAATTTGTACATAAAATACAATCTGGTTTTTCTCTGTAGTACCATTTTTTAAAAGCTCTTTGTGCAGCAGGATGGTATTTAGAACCAATTTCAAGGAATTTATAACTTACTTCATTATCATTAATGGAATTTGATACTCTTTCTAATTGGGGATGATGTAAAAAGAATCTCCACCAATCTTTTACAACTTTATTAAAAAATTTAGAACCAAGAACCAAGATCATGTTATCAAGTGTTCCTTCGTTTCCTTTTTTATTAAAGCTATCACAAAGAGCTTTTGCTGGGGTATAATGACCTTTTCCTGCGTCAACATATATAAATGAACATTTCATCAGTAGCTCCAGTTTATTTCTTTATTTCAAATAATGTTTTGTACTTATTTTTTAGTCATCTATGTTATATCATAATTAATCAATTTTTATAACTAATTTATCTATATATCCATGTCTTCATGTATTATAGATGCAAATGATCATCATAGCGGTCTGACAATATTTTTTTGCAGTAGGAATCTTCTTTCTTTAAGATTTTTGAGCCTCTAGTTATTTTACATAGACTGATCTTATGATTAGCTGCAATTTCTCTTTGAGGTATGCCTTGATATAAATCATTCATAAGTGACCAACGAAGAGCAAAATCACTCTGTTCTTTTGTTGTAAACAACTCATCAAAAAGGTGCTTCATTTTATCTTTATCTGTTGTATTTGTAAAAATTTCTATTAAATCTTCTAAACTATCCATAGGAAATCTCCTGTATTTGATGCCAGTTTTTGGCAAGTGTTTCTATCAATATATACAATATATTGTAATTTGACCATTTATTTAAAGTAGTGGAGAGAACAAGCGTAATATCATTCTCATAACTTTTCGCCACAATCGAATATTTTTGGCTTCTTTTAGACTAATTCTTTTACTAACTTGCAATGTTGATTCTATATCTTGTTTGATGTTTGCAATAACTGAAGATCCATAAAGAACAACTCCACATTCAAAATGTAGATAAAACGATCTGTAGTCCATATTTATTGTTCCTATTATAGCAACTTTTCCATCTGATACAAACATTTTAGAATGTATAAATCCTGGAGCATATTCATACACTTTTACTCCAGCTTCAATCAAACTTGCATAATAGGATCTAGATACCTCATGGACCTGCCTTTTATCAGGAATCATAGGACAGACGATTCTCACATCAACACCACTTTGAGCCGCAATACATAATGCAGAAAGCATAGCTCTATTTATTATTAAATATGGAGTTGTTATCCAAACATATTTTTTTGCCATGTTTATGATCTGCAAATATGCAGTTTCAGCAACTGCTATCTCATCTAATGGATTATCCCCAAATGGTTGCACAAATCCATCAGTTAAATATTTAACACTTGGTTTGTACTTTGTTATATCTTCGGTTGCTCCTGTTTCAAAATTCCACATTGAGAGGAACATGGTTGTTAAATTCCAGACAGCTTCCCCTTTTAACATTATGGCAGTATCTTTCCAATGACCAAAACGTATTGACCTATTTATGTATTCATCAGCCAGATTGAGTCCTCCAGTAAATCCTACATTTCCATCAATAACACATATTTTTCTGTGATCACGATAATTCATTCTTACATTTAAATGGGGTTTTATTGCGTTGAAAGCTTTAGATTCAATTCCTTTTGACTGCAATATTTTATCATAATTACCTGGAATTCTGCCAAATGAGCCAAAATCATCATATAGAATCTTGATTTTGACTCCTTCTTCAACTTTTTCCAAAAGAATTTCAAGGACCTGTGACCACATCTCACCTTTTGCAAGTACAAAGAATTCTATAAAAATAAACTTTTTTGCTCTTTTAAGTTCTTTTAAGAAGCCTTTAAGAAAGTCTTCTCCAGTTGAATAATAGCTTACTTCTGTATTGGCCCAAACTGGAGAGTAAGATACATTTGATATATAGCGAGACTGTCTGGATAAGTCTTTATCGTAGTCTTTTAATGCAATAGTTGCAGCAAGGGGATATGCAGGAACATTAAAAAGACCTTTTTTATAATTTTCTAAAAAGGCTCGTGTTCTTTTCCTTCCTATAAAACTTAAAGGCTTCTTACCAACAAGGATATAGAAAACTCCTCCATATAGAGGAAATATCATTATTAGGACAATCCATCCAATAATATATTCTGGTTCCTGTTTGTGATAGATAACCCAAAGGACAAGAGCAACAGATAAATATGTCATTAATTGTGCCCAAAAGGCATCATTGATTACTCTGTTATAAAGTGTGAAAACTAAAATCAGTTGAAGAACAATCAGTACTATTGATAAGAACAATCTACTCATTATGAACTTAACAAACTTTTTCACTTACCCTTCCCCCTATAAAATGACAAAATGCAAATGAGTCTTGCTCACCTGCATTTTATTTTTTAATAAAATCTCAAAATTAATGAGAAGATCTAGCATTTACCCAGAAATCAATTGGATATACAGAATATCCCAATTTTGCTGTCAATGTACTTGGATCAACTTTAAAAAGAGCTGGCAATTCATGAATATACTTACCTTCTTCAATAGCTTCAATTAATAATTGATTGGGCAATAAAATTTCCAATGCTAATTTATTGATTTCTCTTTCCATAGGGTCGTTCAATGTTGATTTTGTTCTAAATCTGACACTATCAGATAGTAGGTTAAAACCTTCTAAGTCCATAATAACAAATTTTGCAATTAAATAGGCAAGACATTCTTTAATAGCACCGATAGGACGGTCTCTATTCATCAATAAATACCAACCAGATCCTTTATCAAATTTCTTTGATTCTTCTGTTTTGATTCGTATTAACTTTCCTGAAATAGCAGGATTTAACATTGAAGAACTATAAATACCTAATTCCAAGCGATTTGCAATTTGTACTAAATTGACTGGTGCTTCTTTTTGATATTCTGGTAATATCTCTAAAAAAGTTTCTTTATCCATTATTAAAGACTCTCCTTTTTTTAACAGTATGTTTTAGTTAGTATATCAAAATAATATATGTTATGACAAATATTTTAGATAATAATACTCTATTACCTCAATAGTAACAGAAAATAGCATTTTTTAACAGTATTTATTTTTTTTATCTATACAAAAGTTAACTTTTTTCAGTATTTTTCTTTGTAATGTAAGCATTTGACTCTGCTAATGAGAATTCACAACCACAGTAATGTTGACGATACAATCCCAATTCTTTGCTGAGTTTGATACTTTCGTCATATCCACCACGTTTTTTGAAATCAAATTCAAGAAAACCGTCCATCTTATCACCTATTTCAAACAGTCTTTTACTATTCTTATAACGACTTACTGTTAGAGTTGTTGCAAAGTATGGTATGTTTAGCTCTTTAGCTTTAAGCTCAGCAGTTTTTAAATTATAATCAAAACATAATCCACATCGAGCTCCACCTTCTTTTTCATTCTCATAGCCTTTTATTGCTTCTAGCCATGAATTATGATCATAAGGTTTGTAGAGACATTCCAAATTATGCTCTTTTGCAACGATCAATAAATTTTCATATCTCTTCAAGTTTTCAGATTCAGGATATATATTATCATCACTGAACCAAAGAGTTATTTTAAATCCTTCGTCAATCAAACGGTTTATGCAGGTTGTACTGCATGGTCCGCAACAAACGTGCAAAAGCAGTCTTTTATCTTCTATATAGTCAAATTGTTTTTTATCTTTCTTTCTCACAGTCGTATACTACTATTTTAAATTATTAATTTCAAACATTCTTCTCAAATATAACAGTTATATTTTTATAAAAGAGGTTGCTCTCTTGACTGCAATACAAGTTTTGGAGCTTTTCAGTTGCTACATTTTTTAAATTTGATATACTTAGTATTATATTATAGATTTACACATATGGAGAGTTAATATGAATAAGAGAAAAATTCTGGGAATACTGAGCATAGTTCTTATGGTTGGTGTGGCAGTGCTACCTACAATAGCAATTGCTTACAGAGTTATAATAATTGCTTTGATTCTTGGATTAGATTTTTACAGCAACAGAGCGTTATTGTATTTCATGCAAGGTAATAAAAATATTATGAGCAAAAAAGGTGATCCTCAGCAGAATCAAAATAAAGCTTGGGAAAGCTATAGAAAAGCTTACAACACTGGAAAGCTTGATGCAAAATATCTGGTTACAATGGGTAATGTACTGGCTCAACGAGGTGATCCTTCTTTCAGTATGAAGGTTCTTGATTCAGTAATTGACAATCCCAATGCAGAAAAAGCATTAAGGAATCAAGCAAAAGTTCAAAAGAGTATGGCTCTTGAAAGAATTGATAAACTTGATGAAGCAATTGCAATTTTACAGGAAGCTAGAGAAGATGGATTTAAAGAAAAAAGTCTTTATATCAATCTTGCTTGTTATTTATTATTTGATGACAAAATGGATGAAGCAGAATCTGTACTTGATGAAGGTATTGATTTAGAAAAGACAAGTGCTGGTGCTCTTGATAACAGAGGTTGGTTGTATATTGCTCAAAATAGATGGACTGAGGCTTCGGAAGTTTATTCTGAGATGATGGATAGAAAACCTACTTTCCCAGACCCCTATATTCATTATGCTCAAGTCAAACTTCACTATGGTAAAGTAGATGAAGCTCTTAGTTTATTCAAAACTTCCATCGATAAAAAATGGAATGAAGCTTCTTTCTTCAATAAAGAAACCATTGAAGACATAATCACCAATCTTGAAAAAGATGATAAAGAGCTGTACGTAGCAAAGGCCAATGCATCTTTTGTTGAGATTGCTAAGGGTCTATCAATAAAAAATATAAGCGATGATGATGCAGCAAAATTAATACCAGAAGAGTTCGAACAGGAACCAAAATCATCTTTTACTGTTGAAAATAATGATGTTGAAGAAAGTGAAGATAACTCTGAGGAAATAAGTGATGAATCAGATGAGGAAGAAACTTTTGACAATGATATTGATGAAAGTGATTTAAATGATGATGAATTGCCAAATACTGACCTTACAGATGCCGATTTAGAGTGGGAAAAGGAGCATAATCAATAGTTTTTTCAAAAAAGTGAATTATTTGTTCAATTCATATTGAACAAATCTTTTACTTGTGCTAATTTACTGAACGTATCGCCGGTGTGGTGAAATTGGTAGACACGATAGACTCAAAATCTATTGGGGGTAACCCTGTATCGGTTCAAGTCCGATCACCGGTACTAAACTTTTTGTGTGAGTTTTGTGCTCAAAAAGCAAGAAAAAACAACAATAAAAAATAACATTTTTATTGTTGACAAAAGTTCTTGTTTATGGCATGTTTAGCAACGCAAGCAGTGCTTATTGGAGTTTTAACTTTGATAGACATTGTAAATCTTGGTGGATGTAGTTCAGTTGGTAGAGCATCTGATTGTGGTTCAGATTGTCGAGGGTTCAAGTCCCTTCATCCACCCTTTTTATTGGGCTGCTAGCTCAGCTGGTAGAGCAACAGACTCTTAATCTGTGGGTCAAAGGTTCAATCCCTTTGCAGCTCATAAACAAGGAACGGAAGTTTAGATTTCCATTCTATGTTGTTTTTTTTGTTATTTTTTATTAAAAAATAAATTATTTCGAAAGTAGCTCAGTGGTAGAGCTCCACCTTGCCAAGGTGGATGTCGCGGGTTCAAGTCCCGTCTTTCGCTTCATAAAATTGCTTACATTGTAGGCAATTTTTTTGTCCAAACTTATGTTTATATTTTTTAAAATTTATAAGTCCCATTCCTTTTCTTGGAAAAGAAGAGATGCCAATACTTCAATACTCAAACCTACGTTAAAAAAATAATTATCCAATATTATATTTGATATTCCATAAATTTGAATTGCTTGTCAGATTTTTTTATATGTCATCAAATAATTACGTAACTTAAAAAATAGATCTAATATTTTTTTATGTCTTGAATATAAATGGACTTGTATCATCAAATATAGCCCCTCTAGAGGCTTTAACAGAAATAAATCAATAATACCTTGCTTGAACTTATAAAATAGCAGGGAGTACTATATTCAAGCTTTCTGTTATATACAACGATTTGTTAAAGCTGATTCTGAATCAATTATAATCAGTGCAAGAATATGAAAGTAATTTTATACAATATCAATTTTACTGTATCTGTTTTTTACATCTGCGCAGTACTGCGCATTCATATCCATGTAAATGGCCTTTATATGGCTCATATACTCATTTCCTACCAAATCAAAGAAATGATGAAGCTGCATTTCAGTCTTGCCTTTCTCGACGAACAATACATCTTTGGTCTCTAAATCTACACCAATCGTTGCATATTCATGATTGCGGTGAAGAGAGAATTCATCAACTCCCAAATAACGACTTTGATAACCAGGTTTGCCATTTTTGAATCGTCTTCTCAATCTTTCAAAATCCATCTTCCTCAAACAACCCCCAGGGAGATGAAGTATCTCAGCCACTTTATTTATTGGAAGCCCCAAATCAAGAAGATGTAAAATTTGAAGTCCATAAGCCTTGGTGAAGTTGTGATTTTCTTCTTTAAATGGAATTTGCTAACAAACTATCTTTCCGCAAGTTGGACATATATATCTGTGATATGAAACCTTAAATTTGTATAATTGAGATCCAGATACGCAGTGGTTGAGTTTGATGCTGTGATGCTGATGTATGTGCATTTTTCCACCTCAACACCTCTATGATTTCATGAGTAACAGGGGGCTCCAGTTACTTTGTGGTTTGATAAAAATAAAGAATTGTGATATAAATCATTCATGGGATGACCTCGGTATTATGTTAGGTTTGGTTACTTTTAATAATACTTCAAAGGTCGTCCCTTTTCTATTTATAAATGATTTAAATGTTTTGGATAATAAGAAATCACACAGAAAAGTGTCATACCCATAAATATTGATCTCTAATATCTACATATGGTTTTACCGAAAATCATAAATACTCTATTTCTGTATAAAATTTTATCAATATATCAGACCATAAAAAAGTCATATAAGTTTCAATTCAATGGACTTACATGACTTGTAAAATTTAATGAGCTCTTTAACTTAAATTGTTTATTCTTCTATTTATTAGAAGATAATGCATAACCTTTCATAAAAGAACTATAAAGCAGAGAGAATACTATCAATGGAGGAATAATTGTTACTATTGCACCTGTCATTACCAAGTTCCAAGATATAGAATCCCCAGCACTTTGAATTGCATTCAACCCAACTTGAATTACCTGCGCATTATCATGCTGTATTATTATTCTAGGCCATATGTATTGGTCCCAAATATAAACAAATTGAATCAATGTTAGAGCTCCAATAGTATTTATACTCATTGGAACTAAAATTTTTGATACAAACTGAAAAGAATTTACTCCATCAATCTTTGCTGCATCGCATATAGTTATAGGAATAGACAAAAAATGTTGTCTGAATAAAAAGACTCCTGTAGCTGAGGCTAAAAATGGCAGTATAATTGCTGCTTTAGTATCTCCTATACCAAGGCCATATCTAGTTGGGGCAAATAACAATTCAATTGGATTGATTATCCAAAATAAAAATTCTTTAAAATTAGAAGCAGGTGCATTGCTGACAACTTCAAACAAACCAAGAATTAATATTTCTATGGGAAACATCAATGTAAGTATGATAAATCCAAATATTATTTTTTTAAACCTGAATTTATAGAAGACCAATGCATTAGCTGCAAATAGTGATAGAATCACCTTACCCAAAGTTATAACAAATGCGTAAAAAAGAGAATTTATCATGTAGGTATGCATATGGTATTGATTCCATATTTGATTAATATTAGATAAAAATGACGAACCAATTTTAAGTGAGGGAGTTGTTACTTCTACCAAAGATTGTGTACTTTTTATAACCGTAAAAATTAAAGGAAAACATACAAATATTACTGCAATGATCAAAACTATGTGGATCCAAATATTTTCCTTTTTTCTTTTATTTAATTTATTTTTAAACATCATAGTTCACTCTCCTTCCCAGTATTCCAAACTGAAACATTGTAATAAACATGACCATTATCATAAGAATAAATGTTTCTGCAGAAGCAAATCCCATATTTGAAGAACCTCCAAAACCATCTAAGAATATTTTATACATCAATGTTGTGGTAAGTCCTACATTATCCATAAAAGGAGGTTGCCCCATTGGTCCTCCCTTTGTTAAAACATCAATAATTGCAAAAGAATCAAAAAGACTATATGTGATATTTGTAAACAAAAGGAAAAATGAGGTTGGACTCAACAATGGGAATAATATGTGTATAAATTTTGAAATCCGTGAAGCCCCATCCATTTCTGCAGCCTCCAGAGGTTCTTTAGAAATATTTTGAAAAGCAGCCAAATAAAAGACAATATTATAACCTAGATTTTTCCATACAGCTGCCAAAACAGCTACAAAAAATGCTAAATAAGGATTTGTTAACCAGCCTGGCTTGATATTAAATAGCGAGTTTAAAAATATGTTTATAACACCAACTTCTGGATTAAACATAAATGAAAAAACAGTTCCTGCAACAGCAGGTGATAATGCAAATGGCCATATAAGCAACAATCTGTATAATTTAGCTCCTTTTATTTTTTCATTTGTTAAAACTGCTAATAGCATTGATACTCCCAATCCCAAAACGACTACCAGAAAAGAGAACACAAGTGTTTGTATGCAGGTTTGAATAAATCCGGGAGCAAGAGCCCCAGTAAAAAGATTTTTGAAATTTTCTAGACCAATGAATTTTCTTGTACCCAATATAAAATTGCTTCTATAAAATGCTAATATAAATGTTTTAATTGTTGGATAATAGATAAATACCATTAAGACTAATGAAGTAGGCAATAGATAAAGATATGGAATTATTTTACTGTTAAATATTGCATTTTTATTTTGATTCATTTGATTTCCTATTAAAAAACTATCTGGCAAATCACATAGTAATTTACCAGATATTTTCATTAAGTTATTTTTTTCTAAAAGTTTGAGTTGTATTCCTTGATTTTAGCGTTGGTAAGCTTGATTGCTTCATCCATTGCAACTTCAACACTCTGACCATTGATTATTTTAACGAGAGCTTCTTCAATATATGTTCTATGATCATATACAGTACCACCCAATGCACCAGCTGTTGCTTTATTTGGTATGGTATCCAATAATTGTTTGAAAGCTACAGTTTGAAGAGAATTTGAATCAAACCAACCTTCATTTTCTAAAAGCTGAACTGATGATTTTCTTACAGGATAATAGCCTGATAATTTATGCCAAGATACCATATTTTCTGTATTTGTCATGTATAGGATAAAATCTCTTGCACCTTCCATCTCTTCTTGAGAGTGTCCTTTTGTCAACCAAATTGATCCTCCTCCTATTACTGTACCATTTCTTTTTGAATTATCAGCAATTGGTAACATTCCTACATTCAGATTGAATTTACCTTCAGCACCAGCGCTGATTACATTGATATCTCCTGTAGATGTTATGTGATACATTGCTTTTTCATTTGTAAATATGTTATCAGAACCACCCCAATCTTCAACTTTACCAGTCCAAGCAAGAAGATTTTTATCAGATAAATCTTTATAGAAATTGGCAACATTAAGTCCTGCCTTTCCTCCCAACAGTGCTTCTGTAGCTCTATTATCTCTACCATTTCCGTTGTTGTATATGTAGCCACCTTGTTCTGCAACAAGTTCTTCAAAGAACCATGCGTGTATAGCATCAGTATATTTTGCATTTGTAATACCAGCAGCTTGTGCTCTCTCTAATGAGGTGACAACATCAGAAAAGGTTTTAGGAGTCCAGTCTCTATCATACCCTGCTTTCACCAACATATCTGTATTGATATATAAAACAGGAGATGAACTGTTAAAAGGAATAGAATTTACCTTATTATTGATAGTATAATAGTTTAATACAGGTTCAATATAATCTGATGTATCAAATGAACCAATATCGCTAATTGGCATAAAAATACCTGAATCATAGGCAGCTTGGGAACCAGCTTCAGCAACATGAACTAATGTTGGTGCAGATCCCTGTCTGTATGCTAAAAGTGATGCCTGTAATGTATCACGATAGCTTCCTTTGTTTTCTTGAGTTACATGATATTTATCCTGCATTTCATTAAATTCTTCCACTCTATCTTCTATCCATTGACCTCTTGCATCTCCAAATATATGCCAGAAGGATATTTCTATAGGTACATTTTCTTTAATGATTGAGCTGCTAGATTCTTTTGAACCCTGAGCAAATACTGCTGTAATTGACAATGATAGCATTAATATTGCTATAATAATTTTTTTCATCATAAAATCTCCTGTTAATGAATTAAGCAAAAGATAGGATAGAAATGTTATTGAACAATTAATCAACAGTTAGGAATTTGTAAATTATAAATTCATTAGAAGTGTGTTAAAATAATATATTCTTTAAATGAGAGTTATAGTTATGATTTTGCTTCTTAAGAAAACTCTAGTTAGTATACATAATCAAACAATTTTTACTAAAAGTTCACCAAACTGCAAATTAAAACATTGCAAAAATAACTTTTCTTCAGAAGATTTTAAAAAATACAATTTGAGAATATTCGTTATGGATTTAATCTATCAAAATACGCCATAAATATGAGATCCACAATACTTACATTTATTATTCTGAATATTTTCTTTGGATTCTTCTTGTGCTAATTGGGGTATATCATGATTACTGATTAAAAGCTTTTTGCAATTCATGCAAACAGTTTGATTGATTGTTTTGGTATTACCTCTATAAATATATGGAATTCCTGATTTCTTAGCAATTTCATACATTTCAGATAAAAATTTTTCATCTGTTGGTTTTCTTTCTGACATTTTATAATTAGGGAAAAAACGAGTGAGATGCCAGACTTTCACACCACAAGCTTTAAGTTGATTGCCCATTTTTTCAATTATTTCTTTAGTATGAATTCCCTGTATAATTAGAGTCGTGACTTCAACATGGCAATTTTGATTTATCATATATTCTATACCTTTTAATACAGGAACTAGTTCACCTTTACATATTGTTCTGTAGTATTCAGCATTTCCTTTAAAATCTATATTAAAAGCATCAATTAATGGTGCAATTGCTTCTCTAGCTTCTTCACTGAAGCTTCCATTCGTAACCATTATTGTTTTTATTCCTTGTTTTTTAGCTAATACTGAAGTTTTAAGAACATAATCTTGCCATACAATTGGTTCACTATAAGTGAAGCTTATTGATGGGGTTTTATATTCAATTGCTAATTCGACCAGTTTTTCAGGTGATACATATACAGAGTTGTTTCCTTTTTCCCTCTGTGATAACTGCCAATTTTGGCAAAAATCACACCTAAAATTACAACCAGCTTCTGCAACTGATAGAGTTTTTGTACCAGGTAAGAAATGATATAGGGGTTTCTTTTCAATTGGATCGATTGCCATGGCCTCTAGATATCCATAGCCAGTGCTGATTATTTTATTGTCCACTACTTTTCTAGTTCTACAATAACCGGTCTGACCTTCATTGATATCACAGTGTCTAAAACAAAAATTACATGTCATGAAAAACCTCCGCTGTGAATGTCATAAATTGAGCATCAGATTGTTTATAAGCATTTGGGTTGAGCCCCGCTTTTCTACTCAAAGCACTTAACATTTCATCTTTATTCCAACCTGTTTCGTCAGCAACTTGCGGAAGGAAGACTGCTCGGTTTGGACCAACTGTTAAAATTATTCCATCTCGAGATAATTGAAATTCTGACAGGCTGTGGATTATTTTTGGAACGGATAGTACTGAGATTTCTATTTCAAGTTTTGAAAATTCTTCTTTTTGCAGTTTAGGAAATCTTGGATCATCATATGCTGCCTCCAATGCTAAGCGTTGAATCTGTTTATTCAATGGTTCCACAGCCACAATATATCCTATACACCCTCTGAGTTTACCTTCTTTACTCAATGTCACAAAAGCTCCCCTTCGCTCTGTGTATTGAGATGCGTCAATTTCCTTGTGAGGTAAGTTCAAACTCTTTGCTATGGTATTTTTTGCTAATTCAATCAATGTCTTCTTTTCAATATCATCCATAATTACTTTCTCCATGCAATACTTATATAAGATACAAAATTCTCTTCTTTATTCATCTGCTCAAGAGAGTCTGATTGTCCTAATATTCGACCTTTCATCTTGTTGATCTTTGCCATCTCACTTACCAAAAGCATTGGAGCAATTCCACATATGGTTGCTCTATCTTTTATAGCTTTTTTATAAGCATTCACCCCATCACATGCCGCAAATTGAGAGGCAATTATTTTATCATATTCAGCTGTATGATGCTCTACCTGTTCTGTTATTGTGGTCCCATATGGTGTATATCTAAAATTCTGACCATAATGAGTGAAATCACTGCTTGCGATCACTGCTGTTCTATCATCTATTTCAGATATTATTTTTTTAGCATACTCATGTGCTATATTTACGTCTGTAAAATGATTTACATGAGCACAGCAAAGACTTACGTTTTTCCTTTGGGCAATAAATGGAATTATCATCTCTACTGCATGCTCAGCTTTTGTGACCTCTTCATATCCACTTTCAAAAGTTGATAGATTGAATCCTGAAATATCATTTATTAGACAGTCAAAACTCTCTATGTTACCACTTCCAACCTTATCATCAGGAAGAGCATAATAATGAGAAGGTGTTATCAATAACACTTTGTCGATAGATGGTGACAATGTGCTAAAAAACAGTTTTATCAACTTTGCGGAATAATACAATCCAGCATGAGGTACCACACCGAATAAATCTACATTATCACTGACTGGTACAACTTCAATAAGTTTTTTCAGTTGACTTTTATCACTGGGATACCATGTACCTGCAAATATTTGTTGTCTTTTCATATCTCCATTATATCACTATTTAAAAAAGTCAGTAAAAAAAATATTTATTTTGTTACTAAATAACAAATAATCCACTAAGTAAAATAGTTTGTTGTCCCAAAAGGAACAAACAATTAGCTGAAAGTGTAAATAGTTAGTCTAACGCTAACACAGTTAGAATCTCCAAACATTTAAAATATATTTACTTAGTATAAATACAAAATCAAACACTTTTCATAATATTATTTAAGGATTTTTTCAACTCAAATCCATAAATCTATAATCAAAAACTTGAATTGAAATCTAGTATAACCTCTCCTAAACATTGATCCAATTTGTTAATTTTTTTTATTATGAGGACATCTACCTGTTACCAATTTAGTCGTTTTATAACTAACTCATAGTCAAAATATCCCAATCCTGTTACTAATTTATTTACATTTTTTCATCTAATTTCAAACTTATGTGAAATATATGTGAATTAATTGTGTTTTTTAAATAATTTATTACTAATATTCTTAAGTGTCGTAAATTCCTTTCTATTTTATTTTTTTTGGTTGTTTATAACATTTTTGAGTAGTATATTCCGAAAGAAATATAAACAACCTATAAAATAAACCGGAGGTACTTATTACAAAATGGTTCATTCAAAAACAAAATCATGGACAGTAATCATATTGACCTTAGTAATTACAGTCATACTAGGATTGCAAATCCCAAATTTGATTATAGATAACGATGTCAAAAATTATGTTCCCCATGATACTGATGATTATCGAACCTTGACTGAAGCTTCAGATGTATTCGGAAGTTCAAGAATTATTGATGTGGCAATATACACCAATGAACCAAGTATAATAACAGCTGAAAATATTAAAACTATTCAATTAATTACATCAGAAATTGAGAAAATCAATGGTGTAAACAATGTGCAATCAATAACTAATGTAGATTTTTTATCTTCTGTAGATGGTGGAATGGAAGCAAGATCTTTGGTATCAGATGATTTTGCAGGTTCTGATGAACAACTGGCCTATTTAAAAAGCAATATTATTGATTGGCAAGAGATGTATGACAAATTATTCGTTTCAAATGATATGAAAGGCACTCAGATTATTGTAACAATTGATGAAGATTGTTCACAAGATGCACAAGATGTCATTTACAACAAACTTGATGATATCTTACAAGTTACTGCAGAAAAAGATAACAATTTAGAACTTGCTATGGCAGGAAATCCAGTCATTGCTCATATGTCCCATGAATATATGAATACTGATTTAACTACTTTGATTCCATTGGTTATTTTAGTTGTTTTATTATGTCTATTCTTTTCTTTTAAAAACCTAGAAGGTACCCTCCTGCCAATGATTACAGTTTTAATAAGTACCATTTTAACTGTTGGTCTTATGGCTTTATCAAAAGCTCATTTCACTATAGTAACAAGTTGCTTACCCGTTGTGTTGATAGCTGTAGGTTCTGCTTATGGAATACATATATTGAACCATTATTATGAAATGATTAAATCAGAACAAGGTACAATAACAAAAACTACACAACAAAAAATTGTCAAAGAAACAATTCATAAGATGATCTTTCCCGTTGTTCTTGCTGGAGTAACAACTATTGTTGGATTTATTTCAAATATTACAAGTCCTGTTGATCCTTTAAGAATATTTTCAATATTCAGTGCAATTGGCGTGGCTATTTCTTTACTGCTTTCACTTACATTTATCCCTTCTCTTTTAATTATAAAATCATTGAAGAGGGAGAACAGAGCAATATCCAAACGAAATAATAAAAAAACAAAAAATAAAAACATGCCAATTGTTACCAATGCATCTATGATAACAAAGTTCAAATCACAAGATGGTTCCTTGCATGATTCTATGGTAGCACATCTTCAGGGGTATTTATCAGGGAACAAAATTAGAATGACTCTATTATTTCTTTTAATTGTAGGTCTATCTTTGTTAGGAATTTCTAAACTAAATATTGACAGTTCTTTAATAAACTATTTTCCTAAAGATTCAAAAGTTAGAATTGATGTAGATAAAATTGATTCAAACTTTGCTGGTTCCAATACCTTCAATTTTGAGATCAAAGGTAACAATCCAGCAGATCTGACCAATCCTGAAATTTTAAAATCTATGGATGATTTATCTATCTATTTAACAGATAAATATCCTGAGATTGGTAAGATTATTTCTTTCTCTGATTTTATAAAAAGAATGAATCAGGTTATGAACACAAAAAACATAGAAGAAGTTAATGACTTACAAACCTCAGAATCTGGTGAAGAAGCATCAAGTTTCTTCAATGATGATAATGATAATGTTACAAGTTTTTTTGATGATGAGGATGAAAACTCTAACGTAGTAAGTAGCTTCTTTGAAAATGAATCTTCAACTGATATTGAGGAGCCTAGCAACGCATCAATAGGGTCTTCTCAAATGCTAGACCAAGTAGCCACAACAGAAGAACTGATGGTACTATTCAACAATGCATTTATTATGGCTGGAGGAAACAAAGATGTCAGTGCTTTAGAGATGCTTGATGCTTTAGAAACAGAGCTAAACTTTAATGGGGCTGCATATAATGAAATTCCTTATAATCCTGATAAGTATCCTGTTAACGACATGGAAGGATTGCAGAATCTTATTTCCCAGTATCTACTTCTTTATTCTGGATCTCTAGATGAATTTATTGATGATCCTTTACAACCTTCAATGGCAAAAATGCAGATTGAATTAACAAATCATGAAACTAAAATTGTCAACGAAATAATTAACGATGCAAATAATTACGTATCTACTTACTTCCCTGAAGGATTTACAGTAAAAGCTTATGGTACCGCAGAACTTGAAAATGCATTGACCGATATGATCACTTCAAGTCAAATACTGAGCCTTATATTAGCAATATTCAGTGTATTCATCATACTCACTTGGTATTTCAGATCTCCTATAGCTGGAATAATGGGTGATATACCACTGATTCTTTCCATTCTAATAAACTTTGGAATAATGGGACTGACAGGGATAAATTTAGATATGGTAACAAGTATCATTGGTTCTATATCAATTGGTATTGGTGTTGATTATACAATACACTTTATGACTGATTATCATGCTCAATGGCAAATATATCACGAATCCAAACAAACTACTTTATGCACATTATCAATAGCTGGTAAAGCTATTGTTATAAATGCTTTATCAGTAGGACTTGGCTTTTTAGTTTTGGCTTTCTCTCAATTTGTTGTCCTCAGATATATTGGAATATTGGTAGCAATCGTGATGTTCACCAGTTCAGTTACATCAATGACAATTCTTCCTGCAATGTTAAATACCTTCCATCCAAAATTCTTAGATAAAGATACTGCAGAAACAAGATACAACAAAAAACACAATAAATAACATTAGCTTTTTCGGTCATTTTTCATGACCGATGAATTAGAAGAAATAAATTAATTTAATAGTAAATGGAGATAATTAAATGAAAAATTTAAGCAAAAAAATACTAGTAGTAATGAGCATTACAACAATCGTATCAGCATCAATTTTTGCAGATAAACAAGGTACTGATATTATGCAGAAAGTTTATGATGTTGAAGCACCATCTTATACACACACTGCAGTTGAAATGGATTTGATAAGTTCAAATGGGGAAGTGCAAAAAGATTTAATTGAAGAATGGGGTCGTGAAAAAGATGGTAAAGCTTCTTCTGTTATGATTTTTAGAAGTCCTTCATCAATAAAAGACACTCGTTTTTTGCAGATAGAGAATAATTCAGGCTCTGATAGTAAATGGATTTATCTACCAGCTTTGAGAACTGTCCGTCGTGTATCATCCGCAGAAGGTAACAAATCTTTTATGGGAACAGATGCAACATATAGTGATATGGAAACAAGAGAGGTATCAGAAGATACTCATGAATTTATAGGAGAAGATAGTGTAAATAGTTTTGATTGTTATAAAGTAAAATCTACTGCAATTGATTTAGGATCATCTCAGTATGGATATCGAATATCTTGGATAGATAAAAACAGTTATGTCCCTGTAAAGCTAGAGATGTATGACAAAAATGGAGATCTTTACAAAGTTATGACTGTTTCAAAGCTTGATAATGTAAATGGATATTGGATTCCAACAGAAGATACCATGGAAAATGTTCAAACAGGCCACTCTACTACAATTAAAGTTTTACAGATAGAAGTTGATAAAACACTCTCAGATAAAATGTTCACTTCTAACTTCTTAAAAACAGGCAGAATATAATACTCATCAATTAAAAATAAGGAATAAATTATGAATAAATTAAAAGTTATAACAATAACATCAATTGCTTTACTTTCACTCTCATCTGCTTTTGCCGATGATTATGGATTCTCCAGTTTTGGAGACGATGCAATTTCATCTGTAAGCAGTATCGATACTTCTAGCAGTGATAACAGCTTCAGTTTTAGCTCTTTTAGTGATGCCTCTTACAGTGAGGATGCTTCATTAGTAATCACTGGTAGTGCAAGTACTTCTTCTAGAGTTTATCTCCAAGACTATGATACTGATTCATTAGCAGGTGAGACAGATATATCTACAGAACTTGAACTAGATATGAGCTACAGTGCTGATAATTCAGAATTAGTTGGTACTCTTTTATTGAATGAAGACACCTTAGAAACCTATACAGAGGACATTATTAATGAACTAACTTATAGAGCTTATACAAATGATTTCATTTTTGAGGCTGGTAAAACAAAAATTGTTTGGGGACGTGGAGACAAAGTTCATGTTTTGGATTTAATTTGTGCCAATGACTACACTGATTTCATCAATGAGGATTATATTGATAGAAGAATTGCTGAAAATGAATTTGATGTAACATGGAATATACCAAGCAGTCAAAATTTGAGTTTACAACTTGTTTTCACTCCAGGAATGACTGTTGATCGTCTTGCTACTGATGGTCGTTGGGAATCAAGCAGTGTATCTTCTCTTGAATCTTATATAACTACATATGCTACAACAATGATAAATAACTCTTCATCTTATGCTGATGCTATTATAGCCGCAGAGGCCTATAGCGATTTAGATACATACTACACTGATACAGATTCATTAGAATATTCTCAGTATGGTGCTCGTTTAACAGGTTCTGCTGAAAAGTTTGATTGGGGTGCTGAGTATTATTATGGTCATTATAAGACTCCTTCTGTTTCTTATAATACATCTACAGGAATTACTTTGGATTATGATCAATTACAAGCTTTTGGGTTTGATGGTGAAACTGTAGTATGTGCTTATACATTAAGAAATGAATTTGCATATTATTTAACAGATGATTTGGATGGTGATGATGCTTCTGTACATAACAATAGCGTGAACTGGGTTGTAGGAGTTGATAGGGATTTACCTTGGGGCGAGATGAATATAAATATTCAAGATTTGGGATCTTATATTTTGAACTACGATAATGTTTCTAGTGCTTATGATATTGATTACAATTCAAGTGATACTGCTATCCAAAATACAATAGTTCTCAATCTATCTGATAGCATCTTAGCAGGTTCGTTGAATCCACAAATATCGACTCTGTGGACAATTGAAACTGGTGATGTAATAATTATGCCTGAATTTGATTATCGATTGAAAGATGACTTTACGGTAAATGTTAGTGCATCCTTTATTTATGGTGATGATGATAGTAATTATTATGCTTATCAAAACAATTCTTTTGTTGAATTTTCAGCTGACTATGCATTCTAAGTAGAGAAATTTACGTAGCAAATTAATAAGCAGTAGTTATCTCATCTGATATCAACTGCTTATTTATCATATTGTTAAAATAAAAAAATAGTAGAGCCTACTCTACCAAACTCTGAGGTTTGGCTCCTTTTACGGATTTAATTATATCTTAAAAACATATTGATCAATTATGTTTTTAAGTTCAGCTGATAAGCTGGTGTGAGCAACACAAAAAAATCATATTTACTTTATTTGTCTAATCAGGTGACCCTTCTGACTTTGCTTATTCTATAATCATAGATATATACTTGGTTTATTTTAGTAACCACAGGAATGGGCTGTGCTATTGGAGCACCTCCTTTTCTGGCAATATTGACACATGAGTTTAAATCTCTGATAACCTTCGTACCTGTCTTCTTACATGTAAATTCCCGTATACTTGGATCTTTATGCTCTTTATTACCACAGATGCAGCAGCTGCTGGTTGTATTTTTTTCATCAACTAAAACAAATATCTTACCCCTTTTTTTCATATCCCATTCCAATATAGATCTGAAACGTGCAATATGAGTTCTATCAACCATTATTTTCTTTAGGTTTTCATAAGGTAAATCATCTCTGCATGGTACATAATTTCCAATCAACACGGCATCAAAGTTAGTTGCAATTACTTTTGATATTGAATGGAGTGCAGAAAAAGTCTGTTCAGCCCTTTTATTTGTTACTCTGTTCAGAGCTTTATAAAGTCTATCTTTGCGATAAGGATTTGTACAAGCTTTTATCTTATCTACAATATCATCAATAGTTTGATTGAAATATGTTTCAGATTTGAGTTTTTCAAATCGGTAAGTGATGCCTCTATTGTCTATTCCTGTAAAGAAGTTTTCATGGTTTTGATCGATTGCTATCCATCTCTTAACTTGGTTTGGTAAGATTGTTTTTGGTATTTCAACTTTGTGACAGAATATTGCAAAATATCTATAGTGCTGCTTGTCAATTCTCATATTTATAATATCATAATGACCAATTTTTTCTGTCAATATTGCTTGAATTGACTCGTTCTTTGATATTTGGAATGTAATAACACGATTTTTTACACTGAATCCTGTTCCTTTTTTAGAATAAAAAAGAGAATACCAATCGCTCTCCCAATCCTTATGATTTATATTTATAGCTCTAGTACCATATGGTAACTTTTTAACTGAATCAAGAACTCTAAATCCAACACTCTTTGACAGTAAATAGTATAGATCATCGAATTCAGTATACTTACGTTTGAAATCATCCACCCTATTTAAGACTGTATAATAGTCCTGTATCCTTCTTATATCACCACTTTTTAAGAAATCCTTCTCCAGACTATCAATAAGGCTATTGTTTAATTTGCATAGAGTTTTAGATGTTCTATCTAAGGACAATCTATCTTCCTCATTCAATTTTATTTCAATCTTTTGAACTTCATATGCCTTACTCATATCTTTTTTTCAAGCTCCTTATATTAACTTCTACACAAAACATCAGTTTTTGCATTAAAGTCCATATGAAATTTGCTTTCAATATTGTCTATGTGTAAGGTCTTTTGTACACTCAAGATTACTACTTTACATCAAGAGAGAGGTCTCCAAATTTGATCCATCCTTTTTTTCTCATAAATTCACTTATGAACAGTGAGATCATTGCTGGCAATATAAAATGAAGAAGTATCATAGGTATGAACGCTGTTTTACCCATTGTAGCAATTGTATTGAACTGCCCAACTAGGCCACTGCTTCCCATTCCAGCTCCAGCTGCATTGTTTTCCATTTTGAATACCATTGTAGATAGTGGTCCTATAATTGCTGCTGTTAAGGTTGGTGGAATCCAAACTTTCCAGTTTCTGATTATATTTGGAATTTGAATCATACTGGTTCCAAGCCCCTGGCTAATCAATCCAGATACACCGTTTTCTCTATAAGATGAGAAGGCAAAACCAACCATCTGAGCACAGCATCCAACAGTTGCAGCACCAGCTGCCAATCCAGAAAGGTTGAGACTTATACAAATTGCTGCAGATGATATAGGCAAGGTTAAAACAAGACCAACAACAACTGCTACAAGTATTCCCATAGGAAGAGGATAAAGCGTTGTTAGGTGATTTATGAACATTCCAAGACCACGCATCATAGCTGATATTGGTGGGGCAAGAAATGTTCCAACAAAGCCTCCTACAAGAATTGTAACGAAAGGAACAACGATGATGTCAACTTTAGTTCTTCCAGCAACAAGCTTGGCAGCCTCAGCTGCTGCAAGAGATGCACAAAGAGCACCAACCGGTTCACCTATTGAACATTTGATAAGAGCACCACTTGGATCAAGTACAAAGGTTCCTGCACCTATTGCTCCTGCAACTGCAGAACAGAAGATTCCAAGAGGGCTTGCACCAACACTCAAAGCCACACCAACACCTATAGCAGGTCCAGTTAAATATTCTGCAATTTGGCCAAATTGTATCAATAAAGTAATAGAAGAATAGGTACCAATCTGTTTTATGATAAGTCCGATAATTAGTGATGCAAACAATCCCTGAGCCATGCCGTTGAGAACTTTGACTAAATAGTCACCGACCCCATTATTTTGGCTGGCTTTTCTAACATTTTCCATAGAAAACCTCGTAAAAATAAATGTAATATCTTTGGTTCGGATGACTGAAACATAACAGACGATTATGACGTCTGCTAAGGCCTCCATGACTTTAAAAGACTATCTAAAATAAAGAATTAATACAAGTTATTTTATAAAAACAATTATTATTAAACCCCTGCTATGTTGATATCTAATTTTATATCTATGAAGTATTTTCTCTTAAGATTTATCCAAAAAGGAAGCAAAAAATCGATAATGATAATTAAATATTTTTCCTTGCAAAAAACTTATTGTTATCTTCTAAAAGCAATATTAGCAAAATAGTAAAAATTAATGTCATAAGTTATTTTTTATTAATTTCTTACTAGGTAGATATTTAATATTTTTTATTTATTTTGTTAGCCAAAACAAATATCAAACTGTTGACATATATAGTAAAGGGGCATATATTATAGATATCAAGACAACATAAACATTGCATTGATACAAAATATATTATTTACAAGGAAATATAAAATGAAAAAATTAATAACAATTTTACTACTAGCAGCACTTGCAATTACCGCAACTTTTGCAGCTACTGAAGACAAAACAGTTATTTTGAATGGTAATGTAGATCAAATTGATTATAATTTTGCCCTTACAAATAACCAAACAAGTGTTACAGATACTGCCTATACATATGCTACAGAGATTCTATTATCAGGAGAAATAAGCACAACTTCTGCATTTATAGTATCCAGATCCAAGGGTAACCTAAATGGTCCCCTAACTTTTAAAGTAGATGTTTCAGCTGATTCATTTATCGGTGAATATAACGGCGATCCAAACTATGACACACAAGTTATTCCTACAATAACATGGAATACAACAAATTATGTTGACAATGTAATTGCAAATTCTGGAACAATTGCTTCCTCCTCAACTATTGTTTTAAGTTCAGGACCAGCTCTTACAGGTGCAAATATTGCAGCATTCTATTTAACAGTTGAAGGTAATGAAAATGTTCCTTCAGGTTCTTATACAAGCACAATTACTGTTAACTACTCATATGATCAATAAAGTTAAGTTTTAAAAAAAAATTCCTTAAGAGCTACCATAATGCGGTAGCTCTTTTTTGGTCTACTTTATAATTCCAACCGAAGAAGTATTGCAGAAAGAGAGATATTCAGAGCAAAAAAAAAGATGGTAAATACAATTTTTGTACCTACCATCTCTTTTTAAACTGAAATAAAA